>JANJVG010000039.1 GCA_024710165.1 Burkholderiaceae bacterium | reverse complement strand
TCCATCTGGGCCAGCAGTTCCTGTTTGCGGGTCTTCTTGGTGCTCAGGTTCAGGTCAAGGCTGCTTTGCTTCATGGCCTGTGAGGATGCCATTGCATGCTGACATGTACCAAACACTGCGGGGGGTTTTGCAGGATTTCCTTAGTAGTGAAAAGCCCAATTTAGAACCTCGATGAATCAGGTCGCTTGCGGGATTTGTCTTTATTGCACGGGATTTGTCCAAAACGACCTTTTTTTGGCTTGCTTGGTGTAAATTAAATCAACTTTACCCAACCAAGGAGCGGCGCAGTGGACCATCTAGTTTTGAACAAGGCATATCGGGATGTTACTCTTCGAGAGTTTGTCGCTTTCTATGAGGAGTTTTCTCTGAAAACTGAAAATTGGCCTGGGGTGCCCGACCATATTATGGCGGAGCTGATCGGGCTAAGTTTGATAAAAATGGGCGAAAAGAGAGGTTTAGGCTCCTCGATGGCTCAGGCCGCTGCGCTGGAAATTCTTGATGTGGTTTTGGCCTCCAACGGTCTTAAAAAAAGAGAGAGGAATACTCAGAAAGAAATTAGTGACCCTCTTATTAGCGAAGTCCTTTCGAAATTTGATAATGTTGAATCTTCCGTTAAGAAAATTAGAAATTCGAATGAGAAGAAGATTTATAAGAATAGTTTAATGAGCCTTTACTACACAGATCGCCCAGCGGATACGGACCTTGAATGCATTGTTGTGGTTGGGGAAAATAAAATTGAACTTAAGTACGACCAAGAGGATGGCCAATTCTGGTCATGGAAAGGTGAGTTGAATAGCCCGGGACATTACTTGGTGTACGCAAATTATCCAGGGTCTCGCGGGACACTTCACCATTTAGAACAGATGAAGTACTTGGAGGGGTATTGGGTAGAAAACGGATACCGTGGAATGTGGCGAATTCAACTTGAAGATTAGAATTTTGACTCTTTGCAAAGGCTTATTTCTTCCCCTCGGTTGCGGGGCCTGTGGAGCAGCCCTCCGTAGGCACAGTGGAGCCAATGTTGGTTTTCGGGGTTTCGCCGGAGAGATCCATGTGTGAGGGCTCCACTGTTTTAGGGATTGTGTCAATCAGAATGGACACCCACGCATTTTTGCTGTTTGCTACTTACGCGCTAGTTTTGACGCGCTCCCGACTCTGAAAGGGGCGCACTTGTCCCCGCACCCATCTGACCAGCCGCTGTAGTTCGGGCCCATCAGTCAATGAGCCCTGTTTGTTTGCCAGCAGGAGAATGCCGTGTGCCGAATGCACAATCAGGCGCTCATGCTCCCGGACGAATGCGCGAGCTTCATCAAGCACCCATTCGTAGCCGCGGCGGTGCCCATCCCTAAAGTCGGCATCCGCGTATTTAGGGGGCCCGCCGTCATCCGCCAGCAGTTCTTCCATTGCGTAGCCTGCCAGGGTTACAAAGTGGTCTTCATCTTGGGCCAGTGCGGCACCATCAAAGAGTCCTGCCCCAATCGACTTTTTATCAGCGTAAACATGCACACCGCCTACGCTTGCCCCTCGGCAGGCGCAGCAGGCCACCATGTGGGCAGCCTCGTGATATGCAGCACTCATGAAAGCTATGGCTTCTTCGGTGTTCATCTTGAACGGGATGTCTAGTTCTTCACACACGTCCACCACGTCGATGGTGTGCAGTTGGTTGAGGTCTTTGATTTTTGGCATGGTTGAAATGATGTTTGTATGGCACTTGAAGTGCAGGGGTTGGTGGGTGTTGTGTGATTGCAATAGGGTCACGTGCCGACAGTGCCGTGGTTTTCCTAACCTTTCCCTGATTTACTTTTCACATTGTTTAGGGGTAATGGATAAACATGTGGCACTCCAGCTGCAATTTTGCGTGCTTGTTTCAATCACAAAGTTAGTTTGATGTGGGCAGTGCCCATGTCCCCTTGAAGGTGGCACTTACTGGGCACTGAAGGTGGCACTCTCAGGCTCAAAGTGCCCGTTTTTTGGGCACTGCCAGCAAGCGAATGCCGTTTGCGCGGCGTTCCAACAGTGCCACCTTGGGCAAATTCCCGACGAGGTGGCACTGTGCATCCCACCTCGCTTTCACCATGTTTGCGGTCTTCGTCACGGCGGATTTGTTGGGTTCGCGCATGCCGATCAGCTCACAAATTTGGGTGGCCGTCAGCCATATCAGACCGGGGTGGTTGATGCGGTTTGCCTCCGTCACCGTGCCCAAGTCCACCGAGGACCAATCAAAGGTTGTCCCGATGCGTTCAGCCAAGGGGTCTACGGTTTCGTGCCTGCGGTTGGCTGCATTAAGGGCTGCCAATAAGTCGGGCTCCAAGTTCCAGCGCTCGCCCTGCTTGTACAGGTGCAGGTATTGCGCCCAAACTTGCTGCATGGTCTCGGCGTCCAGAACGTGGCAGCGCCGTACATCTATGACCCAGAATCGACGGTTGCCGGTGTCGTCCACCAAAAACCCCGTTCCGTTCACAGTCCCCACAAAGACAGTGCGGCGTTTGAAGAAGGAGGATCGGCGGGCGTAGGGCAGGCGCACTTCGTCCACGTTGTTGGTTACAAAGCCCTTGAACACGGCAATGTCTGCCTTGCGCATGGTGCCGTCCATTTCGCCAATTTCGGTGATGAAGGTGGCGATTGCTTTCAGCAATGAATCCTTTTCGGACGGGTCAACCGTGACCCCTTCTGCAGTCGCACCCCGTACACGGACAAGGTGCCTAACCCACCATGTCTTGCCCGCATGTTGGGCACCGGCGAGAACAAGCATGCCCGTTGCGGTGAGCCCATCGGGCTCCATCAGTGCCCCAACACCTTGTAGCATCCATTTGTGCAGCAGTCGCGCCGCTAGTGACTTGCCTGCCGGGTCGGCCAGTTCCAGTGTGTTTAGGAATAGCTCGCGGCGGTCCACGCCATCCCAGGGCACGGCGGTGATCCAGTCCCGCACGGGGTGGTAGGTGTCCTGTTTGGCAATCGCGTCTGCTAATTCGGGCACGTTTTCACGGGCCAAACCATGCAACACGCCCCAGTCACCCAGCAAGGTCAGGTTAGTGTTCAGGTCATCGTCCTGGGGTGCGAGGGCTCCAGCTTTCACCAACTCCGTCCGGCGGGTCATCTCGTTGTAACGTGCCCCCCAATCCCCCAGTGCCATCAGCGCCGCGAGGTTGGTGGACGTGTTCAGCGGGCGGATTTTCTGACCATCCCGCATTTGCCAGTCGGGAAGGTGCGCTTCCAAAACTGCACGGCTCACGGCCCGCGTGCGGACTTTGGGCTCTAGGGCTGTCGGTAGTGGGGTGGTCAGTATTTCCGCTAGGGCTTCGGCAGGCGCGGGCGCGGGTTCTTGTGCGATGGCCCCGAGTGTGTGCGGTAGTTTTTTAACCTTGAACGGGCTGCTCATTGACCGATACCCCCATACAGGCAGTTCGGGCAAGGCGACTTGCGACCCCATGCGCGATGCCATGTCTCGCAGCTTGGCGGCCCACCTGTGAAGCTGGTCATCTTTGCGGCCACAGCGTCTTCGTTGTAGTCGGGGTGGCCTTCGCTGATAGCGTGGCCAAGCTCATCCCCTTCCACTGACAACACTGCCATTTGCAGCGCCAGTACCCACGGTTGGTAAGGCGTTGTTTCGCCTCTGTTCGCTATTGCCATGCGCACGGCTGCACAATGCTTCGACACCTGCAGCATCGAAAAGGGGGTGTGGCGCCGTGGGGCGTCATCGTCTAGTTTCAGGTCGGCATTTATCCGCAGGTCATCAGCTAGCCATCGGCCCGTCTGGGGCCGGTCGGGCACATGGTTCAGCAGCTTGCCCAGTTCCTCTAGGCTGTAAACATCCCCGGTCTGGTATGCCTTCACCGTTGCGCCCGTCTTGCGGTGGATAGAACCGGGTGCCCGCATGATCCTGCTAGGGTCCGTGGTGATAGGTTCGTCAATCTTCAAACCATGTCGCTCTGCCAGGGCCACCAGGGCTTCGGCGTAGCCCTGCCACTCGTCGCGGGGAAGTTCCCGGTCAAAGACAAAGTACGCATGCAGCCCGCCCGACCCTGTCAGGACAATGATGGTGGGGGTCAGGCACGTAGCTTGAACAAACGTACGCAGCGCAGCCATGACGGCCTCTTGACCCTCATATCCTCCCTTCGCCTCAGTGCCTTCAATATCCACCCAAAGGGATTTGAGCGAATGCACTAGCCTAACTCTGCGCTTGCGGCTGCCATCGGGTGCCGGATTGAGCGTGCCGGGTGTGAAATAGGCCCCGGTCCGTCCTTTGGTTAACCGCGCCGTGAAGGCGTTTGTGTCTTCGCCGTCTTGGGGCCACCTGTAAATGTTGGGGATGCCTTCGCGGTTCGCCAGCACGACACAAGGCGCGGTGCCGCCCGTGTCTTTTGCTCGCACGATTCTGTAAGCATCTAGATCGCCAAGAAGTGACAACTCTGTAAAATCGAACATGGAAAAATCCTTTTGCCTCGCCCAAGTGGTGGGGCTTTTTGTTTTTCAGGGGCGGGCGTTCTGACCCCGCTGCAAATGCTTTTTCAAGATGACATGCATTTCGGCGGCAGTGCCTGCTGACCTCAAAACCCGGTGCTCTCGCTCGATCCGTTTTTCGATAGCGTCAATCTCGCCGGTCAAGGTGGAGTGAATTTGTCGCAAGGCGTCGGCACCTTTTACGGCGTCGGCCATGGTCAAGCGACTGCCATGCTCTGTCACTGCTTCACCGTTGGCGGCTGCAACAATCAGATCGGGGAGGGCGTTGATTGCGGTGTCAGACTTTGCCAGCGCTGCCCGTTTTTCTGCCAGACGGGCTTCCAGTGCTTTGATGCTGGGGGCGGTCATGCTGCTACCTCGCCGCCCGCACGTTGGGCTTCAATGAACGCTTCCACCTCGGCGGCGTCCCAAACTGTGACCTTTTCGCCCAGCTTGAAGGGTTGGGGGAACTTGCCCGCCTTGACCCAGCGCCAAAGCGTGGCGGAACTGATTGGCAGGATGCCGGACTGATGCGGCCCGGTGACCAGTTGGCGGATGCGGTAGACACGTTGTGCCATTGCTTGACCTCATGAAACCCCGCGTGCTGCGGTATGAGTCAATGGTCGTAAAACGCCCCTTTTGTTGGTAGTCGTGTTCAGTGGCAGAAAAATCGCCTAGCGGTGGGCGTCGGTCACCTGTGTGTTCAAAGCCTGCCCTCGCTCCTGTGCTGCTTTGCGTTGCGCAGCGCCAGCATTCAAGGCCCGCGTGATGTTTGTCAGGTCAGCCCCAGAACCCCTGCCGCGTTTCTTGGCCAGCTGTTCACTCAGCTTTGCTGCTCGGTAGGGCGTCAGCCCGTGATCCAGCACTAGCGACACAGCCACCTGAACCAAGTTTTCTGCAGGGAAAAGCTCCCGTACCGCATCCCCGACAAGCTCTCCCACCCGCCCACGGCGCCGCTTGAACACATAGGCGGCGGCTTCCCCTTCCGTGGAGAAGCCCAGGCCCTTCAAAGCGGATTTGCGGTATCGCAGCGCCTCAGCCGTGCGGATGATCCTCGCCGCTTCCTCTGCTGCGGCTTCGTCTGTCAGCCTTGGGCGCCCCCTCATGCTGCGGCCCTGATTGGCGTTACCGTTCCCGCCGCCTCCTGGGGTTTGGTGGCGTATGCGGCCCAGTCCTGCATAAGTGCTGCCCGTTTTGCGAACAGGTCGCCGCGTCGGTACGCAGCCTCCACGGCATCCCCCACGGCATGGGCCAGGGCCATTTCGCACACCTCACCGGGGTAGCTGGTGGTTTCTGCGGCCCAGTCTCGAAAGCTGGAGCGGAACCCGTGTGCAGTCACCCCAGTGGCATGGCGGCGTAGCAGCATGGTCAGGCTCATGTCTGACAGCGGCGTGTTTTCCTTGCTGCCGGGAAACACCAGCGGTTCCCCTTCGATGCGGGGCAGTGCCTCTAGCAGCTTCACTACGCGGTCAGACAGTGGCACTCGGTGCGCCCGGCCTGCCTTCATGCGTTCGGCGGGGATGTTCCACACCTTGCCGTTCAGGTCGATTTCCTCCCACGTTGCGCCCCGTGATTCACCAGAGCGGCAGGCGGTCAGGATGGTGAACTCCAGGCATCGGGCGCTCATGCCTTCCACCTGGGAAACCTTGCGCATGAACTCGGGCACGTCTTGCCAGGGCATAGCGGCGTGGTGTTTTCGGTTGTTCACCTTGGATGGCTTGGGCAGGATTTTGTCGAAGTGCCCGCGCCATGCGGCAGGGTTCAACCCGCGTTCGCGGTGGCCGGATGCCATGGCCCATGAAAGCACCAGTTCGATACGGTTGCGCACCCTCACCATGGTTTCGTTCTTGGTGTTCCAGTGCTGTGTAAGGATGTCCTTGATTTGCTCGGTTTTCACGTCCTTCACGGGCAAAGTGCCGATGGTGGGGTAAACGTAGGTCGCCAGGGTGTTTTCCCACTGCTGGGCGTGTTTGGCGTTCTTCCAGCTAGCCCGATGCAGCGTGATGTATTCGTCTGCGGCCCGCTGGAAGGTCATCAATTCGGCCTTGGCGGCCTTTTTCTTTGCCAGGGGGTCCGAGCCCTTGGCAATGTCATCGCGCACACCCCGTGCCCGTTTTATGGCGTCTGCCAGGGTCACGCCAGGGTACCCGCCTAACCCAATGTCGGCCCGCTTGCCCTTCACCATGGTTCGCAATACCCAATTCTTTGTGCCAGTGTCCCGCACCCACAGATAAAGACCGGGCACCGTGCCCACGGGGTGCCGTCCAGGTTCTGTGAGCCGCTTCACTTCGATGGCGGTCAGTTCCTTGGTTTGCTTGGGCATGGTGGGCTCCTTGAGTTCGGGAGGTGGGACAAAACCATGTCCCTCATCGTGTCCCACATCGATTAAGGCGCTTGTTTGCGCTGATATGAGACTTTCTGCATCGAACTATAAAGGGAGAATTTGAATTTGTCCCACATCAAAAGACGAAAAAAAAGCCCCTGACGGGGCCTTCTGGCGGAGACTGTGAGATTCGAACTCACGGACGGTTGCCCGTCGGCAGTTTTCAAGACTGCTGGTTTAAACCGCTCACCCAAGTCTCCGGGAGCGAAGGCGCGTATTCTAGCCGCCCATCGCGCTGGGCGGGCGTGCATGGGGACGATTCGTTCCGCGTGGGCCGGCGGGGCTGCGATTGTGGGTACAGTGGGTGACGGGCCAGCGCGTTCGTTTTCGGGGCATGGGGTCACATCCCCGATATCGGGCTGGCACCCCTTGTCCATGGAGCAATTTTTTATGCACAACGACACGATTGACGCAGTTCTGAAGCGCCTGCAGGCGTTGATTGCACGGGAGACCGGGGTGCAGCTCCCTGCAGCCGCGGTGTCTGAAATGTGGAGCATTCTGGAGGGCGCGCCGGGGAGTCCTGGCGCCGATGGGGGTGCGTTACCTGCGCAGGCCGTTGCATCGCGCGAGGTAACGCTTTTGCTGGCCGACCTTCGGGGCTTTACGGCGCTGGCGGCGCAGCGGCCGGCCGGTGAGGTGGTGGCGGCGCTCAACCGCTGCCTGGCCCGGTTGAGTGATGTGGTGGTGCGCCACCAGGGGAGCATCGAGCAGTTTCTGGGCGACTCGATCCGGGTGGTGTTTGGCGCAGTGGCCTCGCGAGACGAGGACGTGGAGCGCGCACTGGTGTGTGCGGTCGAGATGCAGCTGGCCATGCGTGATCTGAATCTGGAGCACCTGCGCGAGCGCTTGCCGCAGGTGTATCTGGGCATCGGCATCAACACCGGGGTGGTGATGGTCGGACGATTTGGTTCGGACCTGTTCTCACAGTATGCAGTGATCGGTGAGGAGGTGAGCCTGGCTTCGCGCATTGAGGCTTTCAGCCTGCGCGGGCAGGTGCTGATGAGCGAATCTACCTATCAGCGCTGCTGGAACCTGGTCTCGGCCACGGCGCCGATGCAGGTGTATGTGAAGGGCAAGACCGAGCCGGTGGCCATGCGGGAGCTGGTGGCCATTCCGGCGCGCAAGCTCAAGGTGCCGCGCCAGGAGTTCCGGCGCAGCCACCGCGCCGAGGCGCGTGTGCCCTGCCTGTGCCAGCGGGTGCAGGGCGACGATGTGCAGCCGCGCATCATCCACGGCATGATTACCGACGTGGGCTACCATGGGTTGCAGATGGAGTTGCCCGAGCCCATCGATCCCCAGGGGGTGTTGCAGATGGAGTTTGACCTCACGCTGGTCGAGCACCATGCGGTTGGTGTTTTCGGGCGTGTGGTGAAAATCACGCCGGCCCAGGATTACTGGGTGGTCGGACTGGAGTTCACCGAGATGGGCGAGGAAACGCGCCAGAAGGTGCGGATGTTCGTACAGTTGCTGGTCGCTTCACGCTAGGAGCCTGTCGGTCTAGGAGCGCCGAAAGCGAAAATCGGTCCCAGCGAGGACCGTTTTTGCCGGATTCGCAGACCCAAAGCCCGGCGATGGGGAAAAAAGACGGTGTTCTCGAAGAGCGGCGAAGCCAAAAATGGACCGCTGCGGTTGATTTGCAGCCGGCGATTTCCAAGTCCGACAGGCTCCTTGGAGCAGGTCAGCCAGGGACCCGCATGCCGCCGATGGCCCTGATGTGCTGGACGGCTGCTGCCGCATCGCCTGACACCGCATTGCAGCAGCTCGGGGATGATTTTGAATCTAGAAGCGGTTTCTAGTGTGAATCAAATTGGCTCCCAGCCTTTGCCGGTCAAGCGTCATTAGCTATCAATAAAATAGCGTTTCGTTGCGTTACTTGCAGGCTTCCATACGGTTGCATCCGGATGGCCCGGGACGGGGCTTGCCCGGGCCTGGCCAAACGGAGAGTGCGGGCTGCGTCTACTTTGCGCGCGAGGCGCTGCTGGCCACGGCCAGGGCCGTCATGTTCAGTACACGGCGCACGGTGGCGGCGGGTGTGAGGATGTAGGCCGTGGCGGCCGCACCCATGAGGATGGGGCCCACGGTCACGCCGCCGCTGGTGGTCGTCTTCAGCACGTTGTAGAGGATGTTGGCCGAATCGATGTTCGGGCAGATCAACAGATTGGCCGAGCCGGTGAGCGTCGAATCCTGCATGTAGGTGGCGCGGATGTTCGGCTCCAGCGCCGCATCGCCATGCAGTTCGCCATCGCACTCGATCTCGGGGTGGCGCGCTACGAACAGGTCGCGGGCCAGGCGCATTTTTTTCGCCGAAGCGCGTTTGGACGAGCCAAAACTCGAATGCGACAGGAAGGCCACCTTGGCGGGCAGGCCAAAGCGTTGCACTTCCTTGACGGAATGCCAGGCGATTTCGGCCAGTTGCTCGGCTGTCGGGTCTTCGTTGACGTAGGTGTCGGCGATGAACAGCGGGCCGCGGTCGGTCATGAGGGCGTTGAGGGTGGCGTAGTCGGCCACGCCGGCCTCGTGGCCGATGATGCTGTGGATGCGCTCCAGATGCGTCTCGAAGGTGCCCACCAGGCCGCAGACCATCGCGTCGGCGTCGCCCAGCTTGACCATCAGCGAGGCAATGATGGTGTTGGAGCGGCGCACGGCGGCCTTGGCCATCTCGGGTGTGGCGCCGTTGCGCTTCATGAGCTGGTGGTAGTGCTCCCAGTACTGGCGGAAGCGCGGATCGTCCTCGGGGTTGCAGATCTCCACGTCCTTGCCGGGCTGGATGCGCAGGCCGGCCTTGGCAATGCGCGCCGCGATGACGGCCGGGCGGCCGATCAGGATGGGGCGGGCGATGCGGTCGTCCACCGCGTTTTGCGCGGCACGCAGGGCGCGCTCGTCTTCGCCGTCGGCGTAGGCCACGCGCTTTTGCGCGTCGGGCAGGGCCTTGGCGGCGTTGATGACCGGGCGCATCAGGATGCCGGTCTGGTAGACAAAGCGCGAAAGGTTTTCCTTGTACGCCTCCATGTCGGGGATGGGACGCGTGGCCACGCCCGAATCGGCTGCGGCCTGGGCCACGGCGGGCGCGATCTTGAGGATCAGGCGCGAGTCAAACGGCTTGGGGATCAGGTAGTCGGGGCCGAAGCTCAGCTCCTGGCCTGCGTAGGCGGCGGCCACCTCGTCGCTGGTCTCGCTCTTGGCCAGGTCAGCGATCTGGCGCACGCAGGCGAGCTTCATTTCCTCGGTGATCTTGGTGGCGCCGCAGTCGAGTGCGCCCCGGAAGATGTACGGGAAGCACAGGACATTGTTGACCTGATTGGGGTAGTCCGAGCGGCCCGTGGCGATGATGCAGTCGGGCCGCACGGCCTTGGCCAGCTCGGGGCGGATTTCGGGCTCGGGGTTGGCCAGCGCCAGGATGATGGGCTTGGGGCCCATGGTCTTGACCATTTCTGCCGTAAGCACGCCGGGGGCCGAGCAGCCCAGGAACACGTCGGCGCCGTTGACCGCATCGGCCAGGGTGCGCGCCTCGGTCTTTTGTGCGTACTGGGCCTTGGACTCGTCGTAGCCACCGGGGCGGCCTTCGTAGATCACGCCCTTGGAGTCGCAGACGAAGATGTTCTCGCGCTGCACGCCCAGGCCCACCATCACGTTCAGGCAGGCAATGGCGGCGGCGCCAGCGCCCGAGACGGCGATCTTCACCGCGCCGATGTCCTTGCCCACCAGCTCCAGGCCGTTGAGCAGCGCGGCGCTGGAGATGATGGCCGTGCCGTGCTGGTCGTCATGGAACACCGGGATGTTCATGCGTTTGGACAGCTCGCGCTCGATGTAGAAGCACTCGGGGGCCTTGATGTCTTCGAGGTTGATGCCGCCCAGCGTCGGTTCGAGCGCGGCGATGATGTCGATGAGCTTGTCCGGGTCGCGCTCGTCCAGTTCGATGTCAAACACATCGACGCCCGCGAACTTCTTGAACAGGCAGCCCTTGCCCTCCATCACCGGTTTGCCCGCCAGCGGGCCGATGTCGCCCAGGCCCAGCACGGCCGTGCCGTTGGTGATCACGCCCACGAGGTTGCCGCGCGAGGTGTAGTCAAACGCTTTGGTGGGGTCTGCCTGGATGTCCAGGCAGGGGTAGGCCACGCCGGGCGAGTACGCCAGCGACAGGTCGCGCTGGTTGGACAAGGGCTTGGTCGGGGTGACGGAGATCTTGCCCCGGCTGGGGTTGCGGTGGTATTCGCGGGCGGCGTCGCGCAGGGCGGCTTCGGCGGCGGAGAGTTCTTGGGTCATTCGAAAATCCTCAACGGTAGGCAGTTTGAGCGTACTCCACAGTGGTGGGCCCTGTGGTTGCAGGAGCTTCTGTTGACCTGCAACACGCGCCGTTGTTCGGGTCCGGCGCACGGGTCCGGCGCACGGGTCAGGGGGTCACCACCGTGCAGGCGTGACCGTGAATCGGGCTCTTGAGGCAGCGCGGGTGCAACGCGAGTGGGCGTTGGCCTGGCGTGCGGCGGAGGCAGCAGCGGGGGTGTCGCGGCTGGCGCCTGGGAAGAAATCGTTCAGGACCACGGCTGTGATCGCGGATCGCAGGATACCGGATTCGGCCGGGAGGTGGGGCGAGTCGGGCATCTCGCAAGGTGATGGCCTGCGGAAGGCCTGCCCGGGGACCGGGTCAGGGTGTGGTGGGGGGCGACGCAGGTGTCACGAATCCGAGTGCATGAAGCTCTTCGTGCGAGAGCTCCAGTTCGACCACTTCCGGCAGCCGGGGCTCCACGGTGCGGCGCCGCTCGAAACCCGTGAGTGGCCCGGCTTCATTCTGGCGACGGTCTTTGCCAGAGCGCCTCTCCTGCGGAACAGGGCGTGGGGTGTTGGGTGTGGGGGGCGTGCGCGGTGTGATCATGGTGGCGATTTTCCGGGGGGCTGTGGTGCGGATGTCAATTGGCAGACAGCAGTATTCTGTCAGGCCAGAAGATCGCTGAGTGTGCGAGCCAGTACCTGGGTGGCGTGGCGCAGGTCGTCCAGCTCCAGGCGCTCGTCGGCGCGCTTGGCATGGGATTCGAGCACGGTACGCGGCCCGGCGCCGTAGATCACGCCGGGGATGCCGCGCTCTGCGTACAGCCGCACGTCGGTGTACAGCGGCGTGCCCACGGCGGGCGGCATGTGGCCGAACACCGCTTGCCCGTGCCTTTGCAGGGCCTGCACCAGCGGCGTGTTGCCCGGCAGCGGCGTCATGGCGCGGGCCAGCAGCAGGCGCTGGATGTCGGCCCGTGCCGCACTGGCACCCTGGTGGCCGCGCTCGGTGTTGAAGCGCTCCAGCGCCTGGGCAATCACGCTGCGGATGCGTGCCTCCACCTCGGCCGGGTTCTCCTCGGGGATCATGCGGCGGTCCAGCTTGAACTGCACCTTGCCCGGCACGACGTTGGTGTTGGTGCCGCCTTCGATGCGGCCCACATTCAGATACGGGTGGGTGATGCCCGGCACCTGCGAGCGCACCTGCCGGTAGGCCTGGTTTTCGGCGTACAGCGCATTCAGGATGGCAACGGCGGCCTGCAGTGCATCCACCCCGGTGTGCGGCACGGCGGCGTGGGCCATGGTGCCGTGCACGGTCACCTCCATCTGCAGGCAGCCGTTGTGCGCGGTGACCACCTCGTAGGAAAAGCCCGCCGCAATCAAGAGGTCGGGTTGGGTCAGGCCGTGCTTGAGCAGCCAGCCCGGCCCCAGCTCGCCGCCAAATTCCTCGTCGTAGGTGAAGTGCAGCTCGATGGCGCCCTGGGTGGGCCGGGCCACGGCCTCCAGCGCACGCACGGCGAAGGTGAAGCTGGCGAAGTCGCTCTTGCTCACGGCGGCGGCGCGGCCGTAGAGCTTGCCGTCCTCGATCTCGGCGCCGTAGGGGTCGTGCGTCCAGCCCTCGCCGGGCGGCACGACGTCGCCGTGGGCATTGAGCGCGATGGTTCGGCCGCCATCGCCATAGGGGCGGCGCACGATGAGGTTGGTGATGGACTGCATGCCGCAGGCCTGCACCTCGGCGGCGGGCACGGGGTGCTTTTCGGCGGTGTAGCCAAAGCCCTGCAGCAGCTCGGCCGTGCGCTCGGCGTGCGGGGCGTTGTTGCCCGGCGGCGTGTCGGTGGGCACGCGCACCAGGGCCTGCAGGAAGCGCACTTCCTCGTCGAAATGCTGGTCGATCCAGGCGTCGAGCCGGGCGTAGGTGTCGGTGTCGGTGGGAGAGGTCATGCGGGCTCCATGCATAGCTGCAGCAGCAGGTGGTTGAAGGCCTCCACGGCCAGTTGCATGTCGTTGTGGGTGGTGGATTCGAGCGGGTTGTGGCTGATGCCGCCGTTCTCGCCGCGCACAAAGAGCATGGCCTGGGGCAGGATCTTGTGCAGCTTCATGGCGTCGTGCCCGGCGCCGCTGGGCATGCAGTGCACGGGCAGGCCCAGCGCGGCCACGGCGCGTTCCCAGCGCTGTTGCCATTGCGGTGCGCTGGGCGCGGCGCTGGCGCGCATGGTTTCCTCCAGCGTCCAGCGCAGTCCGCGCCGCTGCGCGATGCGCAGCAGCTCCTGCAGCACGTCCTGCGCCAGCGCGTCGCGCTGTGCGTCGGTGGGTGCGCGCAGGTCCAGCGAGAACTGACAGCGCCCCGGCACCACGTTGATGGAGCCACCGGGCACGTTGAGCAGGCCGATGGTGCCCACCGAGTCGCCGTCGCGCGCGGCGCGCTGCTCCACGTACAGCGCCAGTTCTGCCACGCCCGCAGCCGCATCGCGGCGCCGGTCCATGGGCGTGGTGCCCGCGTGGCTGGCCATGCCGACCATCTCGCCCACATAGCGCACGCTGCCGTTGATGGAGCTGACCACGCCCAGCGGCAGGTCGAGTTCGCACAGCACCGGCCCCTGCTCGATGTGCACCTCGACAAAGCCCAGGTAGTGCGCCGGGTCGCGCCGCAGCCGGGGGATGTCGTCCACGCACAGGCCCGCCTGCCGCATGGCCTCGCGCATCGTCACGCCGTTGTCGTCCTTCTGCTCCAGCCATTCGGGCTGGAAGTCGCCGATGAGCGCGCCCGAGCCCAGGAAGGTGGCCTTGTAGCGCTGGCCTTCCTCCTCGGCGAAGGCCACCAGCTCGATGCCGAAGGGCAGGCGGCGGCCCGCGCGGTGCAGCTCGCGCACACAGGCCATGGGCACGAAGATGCCCAGCCGCCCGTCGTACTTGCCGCCGTTGCGCACCGTGTCGTAGTGCGATCCGGTCAAGAGGGTGCGTGCCTGCGGCGTGGCCGCGTGGTAGCGGCCCACCACGTTGCCCACGGCGTCCACCTCCACCTCGTCGAAGCCGCATTCGCGCATCCAGTGGCCGATGCGCTGCGCGCAGGCGCGGTGAGCCTCGGTGAGGTAGGTGACGGTGAGCTGCCCCTTCTCGGCATAGCCGGGGTCGGAGTGCTGGGCCAGCCGTTCGTGCCAGTCCCACACATCGCCGCCGATCAGCGGCTCGGCGTTGAACTTGTCGTTCAGTCGGATCTCGGCGATGCGGTGGATGTTGCGCAGCGCCTCGGCGCGCTCGACGTCGGGGTGGTTGTCCAGGCGGCGCGCGAAGGTGTCGATGATCTGCGCGCGCGTCAGCCCCGTGCCGCGCGGTCCGCGCACGGCCAGGATGAAAGGGAAGCCAAAGCGCGCGTTGTAGTCCCGGTTGAGCTGCTGCAGTCGCGCAAATTCTTCGGGCGAGCAGTGCGTGAGGCCTGCCGCGCTCTGCTCCTGCGTGGATTCGGCGGTCAGGCTTTGCGCCACCATGGCCTTGCCCGCCAGTTCGGGGTGGGCGCGGATCAGCGCCAGCTGCGCCTCGGTGCCGGCCTGGCGCACGGCCTGCGCCATGGCGTGCTTGAGGTGCGCGAGCGAGCGAAAGGGCCGCTCGCGCAGCGCGGCCTGGGCGATCCAGGGCGAGTGTTCGTAGATGCCGTCCAGCAGTTGCAGCGCCTGGTCGGTATGCGCGGTGTTGAGTTGTCCGATGCTCAAGGGCACTGAAATGCTCCTAAAATGATAGCTTATTGCGCTTTATTCGTAAGCGCTGGAGGCATATTTTGTTCAAATTGCTGGAGCAGGATAGTGGTGCTGCCAGTGGTGCGCGATGTCGATGCGCCGCGCCACCCACACCTGATCATGGCGCTGGATGTGGTCCAGAAAACGCTGCAGCCCCGTGATGCGACCGGGGCGGCCGAGCAGGCGGCAGTGCATGCCGATGCTCATCATCTTGGGCCGATCCAGGCCGGCGGGGTCGCCCTCGGCGTAGAGCGCGTCGAAGGTGTCCCGCATGTACTGGAAGAACGGTTCGGCGTGCGAATAGCCCTGGGGCAGGGCAAAGCGCATGTCGTTGCAGTCCAGCGTGTAGGGCACGATGAGCTGGGGCACCACCGTGCCATCGGTCCGGCGCACCTGCATCCAGAACGGCAGGTCGTCGCCGTAGTAGTCGCTGTCGTAGGCAAAGCCGCCGAAATCGGCCACCAGGCGGCGCGTGCGCGGGCTGTCGCGCCCGGTGTACCAGCCCAGGGCGCGCGTGCCGGTCATGCGCTCGATGATGGCCATGGCCTCCTGCAGGTGAGCGCGCTCCACGTCCTCGGGCACGTTCTGGTAGTGGATCCACTTGAGGCCATGGCAGGCGATCTCGTGGCCCAGCTCGGTGAACGCTGCGCAGACCTCGGGGTGGCGCTGCAGCGCGGTGGCCACGCCGAACACCGTGAGCGGCAGGCCGCGCTGCTCAAATTCGCGCAGGATGCGCCAGACGCCCGCGCGCGCGCCGTATTCGTAGATGCCCTCCATGCTCATGTGCCGCTCGGGGTAGCTGGCCGGGTTGAACATCTCGGAGAGGAACTGCTCCGAACCCGCGTCGCCATGCAGCACGCAGTTCTCGCCGCCTTCCTCGTAGTTCAGCACGAACTGCACGGCAATGCGCGCGCCGCCGGGCCAGCGGGCGTGCGGCGGGTGGCGGCCGTGGCCGACGAGGTCGCGCGGGTAGGGCAGGGTGGTGTCGTAGGTCATGTTGCAGGCACCGCAGGGAGATGGGGGAATCATAGGCACAGCCGCCCAGGCTGCCTACACTTGCAACATCGCACGCACGCCACCAGGAGACTTCGCCATGGGCCTGAGCACCCACGTACTGGACACCATGCACGGCTGCCCCGCTGCGGGCATGGCCGTGACGCTGTATGCCACCGAGGGCGAGAGCGCCACGCTGCTTCAGCGTGTGGTGCTCAACCGCGATGGCCGCACCGATGCGCCGCTGTTCGACAACACCAGCCTGCGCGTGGGCACCTACCGCCTGCGCTTTGACGTGGCGGGCTACTTCAGGGCGCGCGGTGTGCAGTTGCCCGAACCCCCGTTCCTGGACCAGGTGAACCTGGACTTCGGCATTGCCCATACCGACCAGCACTACCACGTGCCGCTGCTGGTGAGCCCCTGGAGCTATTCGACCTACCGGGGGTCTTGAGGGTGCTATCAAAAAATGAGCTGCTGGCGCTTGTGCTCAGGCCGATTAGGAATGAAAAGTGCCTGAAATTGCCTGAAATCATGCGCTGGGCGCTATGGATTTCAGAGCTGCCCCTCGGTCAGCGTGTCGAGCTGGAAGCGCCCGCTTTTGTCCCACAGCCAGGTGTCGGTGTAGGTGACCTTGCCCATGCGTGCAGGCAGCGGAAAGGGCGCCGCAGCGCGCACCGTGCGCTCGATCTCGGCTACCACCTCGGGCGCGTGGCGCGGCGCGCGCAGCCAGTGCACGCGGGTGACGCGGCCTGTGCGGTCGATGTCGACCTCCAGAACGCCGATGGCGTAGAGCTGGGGCGGCAGCTTGCCTTTGAAGATGCGCTCGGCGTTCAGGCTGTAGAGGTGCCCGGCGGCGTCCTTGCGGTAGTCACGGGAGGTGCGTGCGCCCGACGGTGCGGTAGTGCGGTCCGGCGTGGTGGCTGTGCCGGCCACCGGGCCGGTGCCTCGGGGTGTGTCGCTGCCGGCTGGGCGGCTATTGGGGGGCGGCGCTCCCTCGGGCGACGATTTGCAGGCCGACACCAGGGCGGTGACGGCAGCCATCAGGCCGGCCAGCAGCCAGTGGCTGCGCGGGTTGGAGCGGGGAGAGCGGGTGGGGTCCATGGGCGTGCAAGGGTTCCTGAAAACGCCCCGTCCCCGGGGTCGTGCCACTTGGGAAGAAGGCCGTCAGCGTGTCATTTTTGCACCTTTTGATACGGGCGCTGGATTCGGTGCCCGCCTGTCTGGTGCGTGTGGAGCGTACCGAGGGTTCCACCCCGCGCGAATCCGGCGCCTGGATGGCCGTGTTGCCCGACCAGGTGCTGGGCAGCATTGGTGGCGGCCATGTGGAATGGCAGGCCATTGCCGAGGCGCGCCGCCGGCTCGGCGGTGCGCAGGGGCCTGCGCTGCTGCGCTATGCGCTGGGCCCCAGCCTGGGGCAATGCTGCGGTGGCGTGATGCACCTGCGCTACGAGCAGGTCACGCAGGCCGATGCGGTGGCGCTTGTGGCGCGCCTGACGCCACGGCAGGTGCCTGTGGCACTGTTCGGCGGCGGCCATGTGGGTCAGGCGCTGGCGCGCGTGCTGGCGCCGCTGCCGTTTGCGCTCACCTGGATCGACAGCCGCGACGGCGTCTTTCCGCCCGATGTGGCGCCGGGCGTGGCTTGCGAGCATTCCGACCCCGTGCAGGCCGCCGTGCCGGGCCTGGCGCCGGGCTCGCGCGTGCTCATCATGAGCTTCAGCCATGCCGAGGACCTGGACGTGGCGGCCGCCTGCCTGCGCCGCCAGCGCGAACGCGGCGACCTGCCCTTCATCGGGCTGATCGGCAGCCGCAGCAAGTGGGCCACGTTCCGCCACCGCCTGCACGAGCGCGGCTTTGCCGAAGCCGAGCTGGCGCAGGTGACCTGCCCCATCGGCGTGCCCGGCATTGCGGGCAAGGCGCCCGAAGTGATTGCCGTGGCCGTAGCGGCCCAACTGTTGCAAACCCTGCCGCCTGACGGGGACGAGGGCGCTTGATGTGCTGCGGCCAGAGCCGTGCCGACATTGCGCTCAGGTTTTGCATACACTTTGTATCCTCCGGTCGCAGCGGAGCCTTGGCGGTGCCCCCCGCTTCGGAGCGCGGCCCATGCTGTTCAGAGCGCCCGCAGTGGTGAATGGCGTTTGGCGTCTCGCCAAGGGTGAAAACCATGGAAAGCTACCTTCTCGACTGGGCCAATCTGCTGCTGCGCTGGCTGCACGTCATCACGGCCATCGCCTGGATCGGCTCCTCGTTCTATTTCGTCTTCCTCGACAGCAGCCTCACGCCGCCCGAGGACGAGGATCTGAAGCGCCAGGGCGTCAGCGGCGAGCTCTGGGCCGTGCACGGTGGGGGCTTCTACCACCCGGTCAAGTTCAACGTTGCGCCCCCCAAGCTCCCCGGTCACCTGCACTGGTTCTATTGGGAGAGCTACAGCACCTGGCTCAGTGGCTTCTCGCTGTTTACCGTGTCCTACCTCTGGAGCGCCGGTACCTACCTGGTGGACAAGTCGCGCATGGACTGGGCGCCCGCCACGGCGGTGGTGGCCGCGCTCGCCTTTCTGGTGGTGTTCTGGCTGCTGTACGACGCCATCTGCCGTGTGCTTGGTCAGCGCCAGAAGGGCGACGCTATCGTCGGGGCACTGGTGCTGGTGCTGGTCTGCATTGCCTCGTGGCTGGCCTGCCATTGGTTTGCCGGGCGTGCGGCCTTCTTGCTGGTGGGCGCCATGATGGCCACGGCCATGAGTGCCAATGTGTTTTTCTGGATCATCCCCGGCCAGCGCACCGTGGTGGCCGACCTGAAAGCCGGGCGGCCGGTCGACCCCATCCACGGCAAGCGCGGCAAGCAGCGCAGCGTGCACAACACCTACTTCACGCTGCCGGTGCTGTTTGCGATGCTGAGCGGCCACTACAGCTTCACCTGGAGCCACCCGCAGAACTGGCTGGTGCTCATCCTCATGATGGCTGCGGGCGCGGCCATACGGCAGTTTTTTGTGCTGCGCCACGGCTACAAGCTCGGGCGCAATGCCCACCCCTGGCCGTATGCGCTGGTGGGCGTGGCCGTGTTGCTGGTCGTGGTCGCCTGGCTGCGGCCCGCGCCTGCATCGGGAGATGCTATTAAAAATATAGCTATTGGCGCTCAATCCACGGGCGATGGAACTCAATTTGATACCAAGGAATTGCAGGCCGTGTTGCAACAGCGCTGTGTGCAGTGCCAC
The DNA here is from genome assembly GCA_024710165.1 of Burkholderiaceae bacterium. Classification (GTDB taxonomy): domain Bacteria; phylum Pseudomonadota; class Gammaproteobacteria; order Burkholderiales; family Burkholderiaceae_C; genus Simplicispira. The sequence goes on along the minus strand of JANJVG010000039.1, from coordinate 13,579 downwards.
GGTGCCGAGGTGCAGATGAAGGGCCTGCGCCTCGATGTGCCCGAACAGGTGGCCTCGCGTGCGTCGCTCATCTACCAGCAGGTGGTGCAGCAAAAGCTCATGCCGCTGAACAACGCCACGCAGATGACCGAGGCCGAGCGTGCGCTCGTCGCGCGCTGGTTCCAGGCGGGCGCGCCGGTGCGCTGAGAACAGGTTCTGTCAGGGCCGCAGTCGGATGCCCAGCCCGCACAGGTAGGTGGTGATGGTGCTGCGCCCGGCCTGCACCAGATCAAACGCGCCGGGGTCCAGCAGCCAGCTGTGCAGCAGGCCTTCGATCAGCACCTGCAGCCCCAGCGCCGCCATGTCCGGTGGTACCTGCGCCGGGTGGGGGCTGGCGGCAAAGGCGCGCTCCAGCGCCAGCCGGTTGTGGGCCAGCCATTGGCGGTGCACCTGCAGGTGCCGGGCCTGCACGGCGCCCAGTTCCTCGACGTATTCGATGCGGTAGGTGGCAATGCGCAGCACGCGGCTCAGGGCTTCATCTTCCGCAATGCGGCCCAGCACCTGGACCATGCCGTCCACATAGCCCTGCATGTCGGGCGCGCCCTCGGCGTGGGGGGTCTGCTGCGTCATGTCGTCCAGGTGCGCGGTGGCGCGCTCCATCATGGCGTTGAAGAGGTCGGCTTTGTCCTTGAAGTGCCAATAGATCGCGCCGCGCGTGGTCCCTGCCGCAAGGGCAATGTCATTGAGCGAGGTGCGTGACACCCCTTTTTCGTCAAACAGGCGCTCTGCAGCGTCCAGCAGCGCGTTGCGCGTTGCCAGGGCATCGGCTTTGGTGCGGCGGGCCATGGGCAGATCTCCAGAAAGAAGATGCTCACTATACATACATTCGCGTATGTATATATACTCTGTCTCCCCATCTGTCGATGGTGGGTGCACACACGCTTCACCGAAAAAAATTAGACTGCCTGCTTTCCTGCACGCCACGGACAGACTTTTCCGAAAGAATCCCATGTTTTTGCGCCCTGCCCAGACTGTTTCTGCCCTGTCTCCTGCCTTGTTCCGATCGCGCCAGCGGCTGGCACTTGCGGCCGGATGTCTGGGGGCGGCCCTGCTGTTGTCGGCCTGCGGCAAGGGCGATGCGCCTGCCGCGCCGCCCGGCGGTGGCATGCCACCGCCTGAGGTGGGTGTGGTGACGGTGCAGCCCGGTGCCGTGGGCTTGCTCAGCGAACTGCCCGGCCGGCTGGAGGCCTCGCGCGTGGCGCAGGTGCGCGCGCGCGCGGCGGGCATTCTTCAGCAGCGGCTGTTTGCCGAGGGCAGCGATGTCAAGGCAGGGCAGGTGTTGTTCCGCATCGACGCCGCACCTTACCAGGCGGCGCTGCAAACGGCCGAGGCATCGCTGGCCCGGGGGCAGGCCAGCCTGGCGCAGAGCACTGCGCTGGCCGAGCGCTACAAACCGCTGGCCGAGGCCCGGGCGGTAAGCCAGCAGGAATATGTCAATGCCCTGGCCGCCCAGAAGCTGGCCGAGGCCGATGTAGCCGCCGGCAAGGCTGCCGTGACCACCGCACGTATCAACCTGGGCCATGCCAGCGTGACGGCGCCGATTGCCGGGCGCATCGGGCGGGCACTGGTGACCGAAGGCTCCCTGGTGGGCCAGGGCGAGTCCACCCAGCTGGCCGTGATCCAGCAAATCAACCCGATGTACGTGAATTTCACGCAGTCGGCCGCCGAGGTCATGCGCCTGCGCCGCGCCCTGGAGGGGGGACAGGTCAAGCGCGCCGGTGGCGGCAATGCCGCCAGCGTGCGCGTGCTGCTGGAAGATGGCAGCGAGTACCCGATGCCGGGCAAGCTGCTGTTCTCTGATCTGACGGTGGATGCCGCCACCGGCCAGATCACCCTGCGCGCGCAGGTGCCCAACCCCGACGGCCTCCTGCTGCCTGGCCTGTATGTGCGCGTGCGCCTGGAGCAGGCGCAGGCAGAAAACGCCATCGTGCTGCCGCAGCAGGCGGTGACCCGATCGGCCCAGGGCGATACCGTGCTGGTGATCGGTGCCGACGGAAAGCCAGCGCCGCGCAGCATCCAGATCGGTGGCCAGCAGGGCGGGCAGTGGGTGGTGACGGGGGGCCTGCAGGCGGGCGAGCAGGTGGTGGTCGATGGCTTCCAGAAGCTGCGCGGCAACCCGGTGGTCAAACCCGTGCCATGGCAGGGCGGCGGCAAACAAGCCGCACCTGCCGGCGCTTCCGCCACCCCGGCTGCGGCTGCAGCCTCTGCCGCCAGCGCGGCCCGGTAAGGAGCGCCCAGCATGGCGAAATTCTTCATCGACCGGCCCATCTTTGCGTGGGTGATCGCGCTGTTCATCATGGTGCTGGGGGGCGTTGCCATCACCCAGCTGCCGATTGCGCAGTACCCCCCCGTGGCCCCGCCGGCCATCGTCGTCTCGGCGGCCTACCCTGGTGCCTCGGCCCAGACATTGGAAGACAGCGTGCTTTCGGTGATCGAGCGCGAAATGAACGGCTCCCCTGGCCTGATCTACATGGAGTCGGTGGCGCAGGCCAACGGCACCGGCAACATCACGCTGAGCTTTGAGCCCGGCACCAATGCCGACCTGGCGCAGGTGGATGTGCAGAACCGCCTGGCGCGTGCCACGCCGCGCCTGCCCTCGGCGGTGACGCAGCAGGGCGTGCGAGTGGAAAAGTCGCGCAGCAACTTCCTGCTCTTCTCCATTCTGTCGTCCGACGACCCGGCCTGGGACCCGGTGGCGCTGGGCGACTACGCCTCGCGCAACATCGTGCCCGAGCTGCAGCGCCTGCCCGGCATTGGCCAGGCACAGCTGTTCGGCACCGAGCGCGCCATGCGTATCTGGATCGACCCGGCCAAGCTGCTGGGCCTGAACCTGAGCGCCGCCGACGTGAACAACGCCATCCGCGCCCAGAACGTGCAGGTGTCGGCCGGCGAGATCGGCAGCCTGCCCAATGTGGCCGGACAGGGCATTGCGGCCACGGTGGTCGTCAATGGACAGCTCTCGAACGAGGAGCAGTTTGGCCGCATCATCCTGCGCGCCAATCCCGATGGCTCGACCGTGCGCCTGAAGGACGTGGCCCGCATCGAGTTGGGCGGCCAGGCCTACGCCACCTCGGCGCGCCTGAACGGCAAACCCTCGGTAGGCATGGGCGTGCAGCTTTCGCCCACAGGCAACGCGCTGGCCGCCGCCAAGGCGGTGCGCGCAAAAATGACCGAGCTCGAGCGCTACTTCCCGCAAGGCATGAAGTGGGCCATCCCCTACGACAGCTCGCGTTTTGTCGACATTTCCATCACCCAGGTAGCCACCACACTGGTCGAAGCCGTGGCTCTGGTGTTTCTGGTGATGTTCCTGTTCCTGCAGAACCTGCGCTACACCATCATTCCCACCATCGTGGTGCCGGTGGCACTGCTGGGCACCTTTGCCACCCTGATGGCGCTGGGCTTTTCCATCAACGTGCTGACCATGTTCGGCATGGTGCTGGTGATCGGTATCGTGGTGGACGACGCCATCGTGGTGGTGGAGAACGTCGAGCGCATCATGAGCGAGGAGGGCCTGCCGCCGCTGGAGGCCACGCGCAAGGCCATGGGCCAGATTTCGGGCGCCATCGTTGGTGTGACCGTGGTGCTGATCTCGGTGTTCGTGCCGCTGGCCTTCTTTGCCGGTTCGGTGGGCAACATCTACCGCCAGTTCGCGGCGGTGATGGTGTCGTCCATCGCGTTTTCGGCCTTTCTGGCCCTTTCGCTCACACCCGCGCTGTGCGCCACGCTGCTCAAGCCGGTGCAGGCGGGGCACCACCATGGAAAGACGGGCTTTTTTGGTGGATTCAACCGGGGTTTCTCGCGCACGGCCAAGGGGTACGAGAGCCTGGTGGCACGCATTCTGCGCCGCGCGCCCCGCACGCTCATCCTTTATGCCGCCATTCTGGCTGCAGCCGCCGTGGTTTACCTGCGCCTGCCCACCTCCTTTCTGCCCAATGAAGACCAGGGCACGATGCTGGTGAACGTGCAACTGCCGCCCGGTGCCACGCAGGAACGCACGCGTTCCGTCATGGAGCAGGTCGAGGCCTACATGCTCCAGCAGCCCGAGGTGCAGAGCATGGTCAGCGTGCTGGGATTCAGCTTTTCGGGGCAGGGTCAGAACGCTGCCCTGGCTTTTGTCACGCTGACCGACTGGGAAAAACGCAGTGCGCCGGGCAGTTCGGCCGACGCGCTGGCCGGGCGTGCCTTTGGCGGACTCTCGGGCATTCGCGATGCCTTCATCTACCCGCTCAGCCCCCCGCCCATCCCTGAACTGGGCGCGGCCACCGGCTTCAGCTTCCGCCTGCAGGACCGCGCCGGTCTGGGACGCGAGGCCCTGGTGGGGGCGCGCAACCAGCTGCTGGGCATGGCTTCGCAAAGCAAGGTGCTGGCGCAGGTGCGCCCGGACGGTCTGGAGGATGCACCGCAGCTGCAGCTTGATATCGACCGTGACAAGGCCAGTGCCCTGGGCGTGGGTTACGACGCCATCAACAGCGCCATTGCCACCGCGCTGGGGTCGAGCTACGTGAACGATTTTCCCAACGCTGGCCGCCTGCAGCGCGTCGTGGTGCAGGCCGATGCGCCCGCCCGCATGCAGCCCGACGACCTTCTGCGCCTGAATGTGCTCAACAGCCAGGGCAAGGCAGTGCCCCTGTCGGCCTTTGCCACCACGCACTGGGTGACGGGTGCCATGCAGACCGTACGCTACAACGGCTACCCGTCGATGCGCATCAGCGGTGCGGCTGCGCCGGGTTACAGCACCGGTGCGGCCATGGCCGAGATGGAGCGCCTGGCCGGCCAGTTGCCCCAGGGTTTCGGCTTTGAATGGACGGGCCAGTCGCGCGAAGAAAAGCTCGCCGGTTCGCAGGCCATGATTGTTTACGCCTTCGCCATTCTGGCGGTGTTCCTGTGCCTGGCAGCGCTGTATGAAAGCTGGTCGATCCCGTTCGCCGTCATCCTGGTGGTGCCCCTCGGGGTGCTCGGGGTGCTGGTGGCCACGCTGCTGCGCGGCTATGCCAACGACGTGTATTTCCAGGTGGGGCTGGTCACCATCATCGGCCTGTCGGCCAAGAACGCCATTCTGATCATCGAGTTCGCCAAAGACCTGCAGGCCCAGGGCAAAAGCGTGATCGAGGCCGCCCTGGCGGCGGCCCACCTGCGGTTCCGGCCCATCGTAATGACCTCGATGGCCTTCATGCTGGGCGTGCTGCCACTCGCCCTGGCCACGGGTGCGGGCTCGGCCAGCCAGCGGGCCATCGGCACGGGAGTGATCGGCGGCATGATTACCGGCACGGTGTTGGCGGTGTTTTTTGTACCGGTCTTTTTCGTGCTGGTGCGGGGTCTCTTCAAGGGCAGCGCACGTCAGCGGCAATTCGATGCGCAGCACGCGCACCAGAACAGTGAAGGTGGCGACCATGCCTAAGACAGTGCAGACCCTGGCCGTACGCTTCGGCGCCCGCAAGCGTACCCCCCTGGCCGCTGCCTGTGCTGCCATGGCGCTGGCGGGTTGCTCCCTGATCCCCGTCTACGATCGCCCCGCGGCGCCGGTGCCGTCGCAGTGGCCCATGGGGGCCGATGCGGCGCCCGCGCAAGCTGCACCGCCTTTGCAGACACTGCCCTGGCGGGACTTTGTGCTTGATACCCGCCTGCGGGCGGTGATCGGGCGGGCTTTGGCGGACAATCGCGATTTGCGGGTGGCTGCTCTTGCGATTGAACAGGCACGTGCCCAGTACCAGATTCGTTCCGCCGACCAGACGCCCACGCTGAACCTCGCCGTCACCGGCAACCGCCAGCCAGCCCCAGGCGGTGGCATCAGCAGCGCCTACACGGCAGGGCTGGCCATGGCGAGTTGGGAGATCGACTTTTTTGGTCGCATCGCCAGCCTCAAGGAGGCCGCGCTGGCGCAATTCCTGGCATCCGAAGAGGCCCGGCGTGCCGTGCAGACCAGCCTGATCGCCGCAGTGGCGAGTGCCTGGTTGAGTTTGCAGACCAATGATGAATTGCTGGTGCTGACCCAGCGCACGCTGGTGGCCCGCGAGGATTCCCTGCGCCTGATTCGCCTGCGCTTTGACCAAGGTGTGGCGTCCGCCCTGGACCTGCGCCAGGCCGAGTCGCTGGTGGCATCGGCCCGCGTGGCGCTGGCACAGCAGCAACGCCTGCGCCAGCAGGATGTGAATGCGCTCACCTTGCTGGCAGGCCAGTCTTTGCCGGAAGAGCTCCTGGATACCCGGGGCGGCAGCGAGGTGCCTTTTGCACCGGTGCCCGCCGGCCTGCCCTCGGACCTGCTGGCACGGCGTGCCGACGTGCGCCAGGCAGAGCAGTTGCTGATCGCAGCCAACGCCAGCATTGGCGCAGCGCGCGCGGCCTTTTTCCCGCGCATCGCGCTCACTGCGAGTGCCGGAACGGCCAGCAATGCCCTGTCGGGTCTGTTCAAGGATGGATCCTGGGGCTGGACCCTGGCGCCCCAGGCCGTATTGCCTATTTTTGATGCGGGGCGCAACCAGGCCGGGCTCGATTCTGCGCGGGTGGGTCGTGAAATGGCCGTGGCGCAGTACGAAAAAGCCATCCAGGTGGCCTTTCGCGAGGTGTCCGACGCGCTGGCGGGCCGCGCCACCCTGGGCGATCAGTGGCAGGCACAGCAGGCCCAGACCGAGGCCGAAGCCGAGCGCTTGCGTCTGGCCGACCTGCGCTACCGCAACGGGGTTGCCAGCTCTCTGGACATGCTGGACGCGCAGCGTGCGCTGTTTGCCAGCCAGCAGGCTCTGGCACAAACCCGCCTGGCCCTGCGTCAGAACCAGGTTCTCTTGTACAAGGCGCTGGGCGGCGGCTGGGACATGCCCTGACAGCGGTGCCGGGTCTGGTCAGCGAAGGGCGACTCGAATCGCTGCAGCTGCGCTGTCTGCGATCCAGTGAACAGCAGTAGCTCCTTCGGTGGGCTCGTCCGGGCTTTGTCAGGCCACCATGGCGTCCCGCTGCGGGTGTCCCGCAGGCCCGGGGCAGCAGACGATCCGGTCACTGGAGGCATCGATGACCACCAGACCGCTGGACGCCTGTTTGGCCTCGTGCTTGGCCTGGGCGGCCAGGTTGGCCACCTCTTCAGCGCTCTGCAGCACCCCCGGGGCGATGCGCGCCGCACCGATGGACAGCGTGGTGCACGGAAAGAAGCGCTGGATGCCATGCCGGTCTTCGGCGTGAATGCCGCCGGCCTGGCGGGCTGTCTCATCGAACAGGCCCCGTGCCTCACGTGCAAACTCGTCCACGATTTGGCGGCAGCGCTGCTGCCAGTCGCTGCTCTGGAACAGAATCAAAAAATCATCCCCGCCCACGTGTCCGACAAAATCGCGCCGCGCGTCGCAATGGGCCACCACCAGGCGCGCTGCCAGCCGGATCATTTCGTCCCCGCGCCAGTAGCCATACTGGTCGTTGAAGGGTTTGAAGTGGTTGAGGTCGGCATAGCAGGCCACGAAGCCATTGCCGCTTTCGAGCAGCCGCTCGATGTGCATGCTGATGGGGATGTTGCCGGGCAGGAAGGTCAGCGGGTTGGCATGGCGCGCGGCCTCGATGCGCGCCTCGGTCACCGCGCGCACCAGCTTGTCGCCTGTGCCCAGGCCGATGTATCGGCTGTTGTCGGTGACGATGAAGCCGTCGCTGAGGTAGCGCTGGTCCTGCGAGGTCAGGATGCCGATGAGCTGGTCCACGTCGCAGTCCAGCTCGACGATGCGGGGAGCGGGGTTGGCGAAGGCGATGCAGGCCTTGCGGCCATGCACTTCGCGGAAGTACAGCGTGGCATAGTGGTTCATGAACTGCTGGCGGTTGATCAGTGCCAGCGGTTTTTCGCCCTGCACCACAGCCACGGCATGCAGTTCGGTGTGCTGCATGAACAGCTGGGCCACGGCATCGTTCGGGGTGTCGGTGCAGGCGGTGGGGGCCTGGATCACCTGCAGGCCCCGAAGGATGCCGGGACGCGCCGATTGCGTGAGGTGGGGCAGCACGGCCACGCGGCGATCCTGCATCACTTCGAGGGCCGGGTTGTCAAGGGCTGGCCGGGCGGTCAGGGCGGGCCGTCCCAGCAGCCAGCCCTGGCCGTAAGGAATATCAAGGTCGCGCAGCACGCGCAAATCGTCCTGGGTCTCGATGCCTTCGGCCACGAGCTGGGTGCCGAACATGTCGGCAATGCCTTTGATGGCGCGCAGCATCTGCAGGTTCTCGGGGTGCTCGACGAGGTCGTGGATGAAGTATTTGTCGATCTTCACGTAGTCGGGCTTGACCTCTGACCACAGCCGCAGGCTCGAGCGCCCGTCGCCAAAGTCGTCCAGCGCCAGGCGCATGCCGGCGGCATGCACCGCCTTGACGGCTTCCCGCAGAGGTGCCATGTCGATCACGCGCTCGTGCTCGGTGATTTCGAGCACCAGCATCCGGGGCAGGGCGCCATAGTCGCGCAGGGTGGATGCCAGTTTGCCCGCACCGCACAGCGCCACACCCTGGATCAGCGCGTCTGCACTGATATTGACAAACAGGCGCCCGGGCGCATCGATGAGCGCCCAGTTCTGCAGCGCCGTGTACACGCAGATCAGCTCGAAGTCCGGCAGGATGCGCTCGCGGCGCGCCATCTCCAGAAGGTCATCGGGCCGGTGCAGCGCCGAACCCTGAGGGCCGCGGATCAGCGCCTCATGGGCAAAGACGGCGCCCGTGCGCAGGTCTCCCAGGGGCTGAAAAACGCAGTGCAACCCGCCATCGCGTATCAGTTGCGCCAGGGGGCCCGCGCCTGTGCGTACACCCGGCGAGAGGGCTGCCAACACATGGTTGCGTTGTTCGGCGAGGGAGATTTGCATGGGTCTGGAGGGAAAGGTATGCCAATGGTTCACCTTAGAGGGCGTCTGTGACATGGTTGTTACCCGGTATCACCCGGCGCAAGGGCTGCGACGGCTTCTGGAGCATGGCCGACCGAAACGGTCGGGATTTCTTGATTCAGAGCAAATCGCCTCCGACTGCCCGGATTGCCCGCCGTGCATTTGATGTGCCTCAAAACCCGGTGCGGGTTCGCGCTGCAAAGTGCCTGTCCTATGTTGCTTGACTATTCTCCAGAAGCGTCCGACGAGTGCGAGGTCGTTGCACCTGGCGAGGTGCTGCGTGTGCGCCAGGAAAACCTGACTTCGGTCTTGCACCTGGTCAGCGGGCGTGTGCAGCTGGGCATCCGGGAAGACGGCCAGATGCGCCACCAGCTCGGCGTGGTGCAAGGGCCGTTCTGGCTCGACGGAGCGGCCGCCATGCTGGGCCTGCCCTGTGCGGTCGACATGGTGACCGAAACACGCGTGCAGCTGCGCCGTCAGCCCATCGATGCGTTCATGCGCAGTGTCGAGGCCCTGCCCAAGTCTGCGCAGCTGCTGTTGCACGACATGGCAGTGGGGTATCGCCAGCAAACCGAGCTGGCCGTGAGCCGGCTGGCCCAGGACGCCGAAGCCCGTTGCGCCCAGTGGCTGCTCAACCACGCGCAACACGATGACAATGGCGCCCTGAGCGTCACCCTGAGCCAGCGCAAGCGCATGATTGCGGCGCAACTGGGCATTGCCCCGGAAACCTTCTCGCGTGTGCTGCGCAATCTGCGGGAGCATGGCCTGATCATGGGTTCGGGCAATGTGCTCCGGCTGCCGGAGCCCGGCGCTCTTGAGCTGGTGGCCAGCGGCTGCTGAGCCTTTCCTGAAAATCTTCGTTCCAGCGGGTCGGGCGGCTTTGCCTGGACTGGCCTGCGGCCGTCATCGACTTGTGGGCTCCATGACAAGATCGTGAACAGGCTCTCAGGGTTTTTCCCGGCCGATTTCTGAGGGTTCCACCCAAGCCACGGGGGAGAGGGGCTGCGTATATTCAATGCATTCCCGATGCAGATACCTCCCCGATTTTTCGTGCCGTGTTCTTCCGGCCTCCGCAATGAAGGCGGGGCGTACGCATGAATGCGCCCTCCGACGCCAACCTGGCCGCGTACGACAGCACTGCCACGGCATGGTCCTGGCCTGGCACCTTGACCTGGCGTCTGGTGATGCTGGCTGCGCTGGTGGTGGGATTGTCCGGGGCGGGTGCCGGCTGGCTGGTGGCGCAGGCATCGGGGCAGGACGCCGTGCGGCGCATGGTTGATCAGCAGAATGACGAGGTGGAGGTTTTTGCCCGCCTGCTCTCGAGCAAGATAGAGCAAAGCCAGAAGGTGTTGCGCACCGTGGCGGCCGGCATCACCCCCGACATGCTCGACCTGCCGTCCACGCTCGAGTGGCTGCTGCAGCAGGGCTTGCCTGCAGTGCAGTTTTTCGATTCGATGCTGGTGGCCCGCCAGGATGGCGAACTGCGGGTGAATCTGCACAACGGCCGCTTTGAAAAGGCCAGTCAGCTCGAGCCTTCGGCGCGCGATGCCTTGCGCCGCACGCTGGTTGATGGCAAGCCCATGGTGGTGGAACTAGTGGCAAGCCGCTCCAGCGATGCGCGGATCATGTTCACCATGCCGCTGCACCGCGACGATGGCTCGGTGCTGGGTGTGGTGGCCGGTGTGCTTCGGCTGCAATCGCAGGGCGTGTTGCCCGTGTCGATGGCCTTGCCCCAGCGCCCGGACACGCGCCTGCTGGTGTTCACCCGCGATGGCACCATTCTTTCGCACTCCGATCCGACCCGCGTCATGGGGCGCGTGGGAGACGAGCCCGGGTTGGCGTCCGTGTTTGCGCAGTGGATCGGCCAGGATGGCCCGGTCCTGGGGCAGGCGGCGACGCAGGTGCTGCCGGGGCATGTCGTCAGTATGGCCGGCATGCCCTTGCCGCAATGGATGGTCGCGCGGGTGAGTGATTCACAGGCGGTTCTTGCGCCCTTGCAGGGTGCCCAGAACGCCGCCTTGTGGAAGGCGGCGGGTGTGACGACGGTTGGCGCGGTTTTGCTGGCGGCGCTGCTGCTGTACTTGCTTCAGCCCCTGGCACGCCTGCGGGACCGGGCGCGGCAGCAATGGGCGGATCCGGACCCGGGTGCCACCGCCGCGCAGCCCTGGCCTCGCGCCAGCGGGGAGCTGGGAGCCCTGGTAGAAGCGTTCCGGGGCCTCCAAGGCCAGCAGATGCAGCAGCAGCAGCGCCACGAGCTGCTGGAAGCGCAATTGCAGACCCTTCTGCACTGTGCCTCGGTGGGTATCATCATCAGCCGCGGAGGCCGGCTTGAACATCTGAGCCGCCAGGCCTGCCGGATGTTGGGTTATCAGCCAGAGGAACTCCAGGGAAAGCCGGGGGTTCTGATCTGTGCAACCGAGGCCGATGGAGACGCCTTGGCCGCGCGGGTGCATTCAGTGTTTGCCGCACAGGGCGTGTTCGATGGTGATCTGCGCCTGCGGCGCAAGGACGGCAGCCTGGTGTGGGCCCGGGTTCAGGGGCATGCGCTGCGTGGGGCAGACCCCGGGGCGGGCATTGTATGGATGCTGGAGGAAATGACCACCACCCACGAGGAGCGGCGCCAGGATGCCTGGGTGTCGTCGCACGATCCCCTCACGCAACTCGACAACCGCCAGCGCTTCGAGCAGCGACTGCGCCAGCTGCTGGGTGATCCGGCTCCTGCCGCCGATGGGGTCAAAGCGCTCGTGCAGGCACAAGGGCAGGGCGGCGCGCATCCCGGGGTGGTGCTGTTTCTGGATCTGGACCATTTCACCCTGATCAACGAGGTGGCAGGTCATGATGCGGGTGACGACGTGTTGCGCCATGTGGCCCGGGTGCTCGAAGCCCATTTGCGCCAGGCTGGCTGGGCGGCAAGGATGGGGGGAGACGAGTTTGCGGTGGTGCTGCCCGGTTGCACGGCCGTGCACGGCCTGGCGGTGGCAGAACAGCTGCGCACCGCCATCGCGGCCTGGGAGCCGGTGTACCAGGGGCGCAGTTTCACGCTGGGTGTGAGCATCGGCATGGTCGTGCTGGAGCCTGGAGTGCATGATGTGGCCGGCCTTCTGCATGCAGCCGACATGGCCTGCTACGACGCCAAACGCGCCGGTCGCAACCAGGTGGTGCGCCGCCCCGTGCAGGGGCCTGCGCTGGCGCAATAGGGTCAGTCCTGCCCGCCAAGCGCTCGCAGCACATTCTCCGGCGTTGCGGGGGCCGTGAGCTGCACGGGGCCCGCACCACCGCGCGCTGCCGCCACGGCATTGCGCAGCGCCTCGTAGACGCTGATGGCCAGCATGAACGGCGGTTCGCCCACGGCCTTGCTGCCGCCCACGTTGTCTTCGCGGTTGGCCTCGGGCCACAGGTCCACCTGGAAGTGCGCGGGGATGTCGCCCGTGGCCGGGATCTTGTAGGTGCTGGGCGCGTGCGTCGCCAGTTGGCCCTGGTCGTTCCACACCAGCTGTTCGGTGGTGAGCCAGCCCATGCCCTGCACGAATCCGCCCTCGATCTGGCCGATGTCTATGCCTGGGTTGATGCTGTGGCCCACGTCGTGCAGGATGTCCACGGCCAGCACGCGGTTCTCGCCGGTGAGCGTGTCGATCACCACCTCGGTGCAGGCCGCGCCATAGGCGAAGTAGTAGAACGGCCGGCCGGTCAGCGTGGTTTTGTCGTAGTGGATCTTGGGCGTGCGGTAGAAGCCGTCGCTCCAGAGCTGGATGCGGTTGGTGTAGGCCTCGGCGACCACATCCTCGAAGCGCCGCTCGGCCTTGGGTGAGAACACCTTGCCGCCCTCGAAACGGATCGCGCCCGCGCCGCAGCCGTCCAGGCCGCCCACGAAGGAGGCCAGGTTGTCGCGCACGTTGCGCGCGGCATACTGCGCGGCGCGGCCGTTGAGGTCGGTGCCGCTGCTGGCCGCCGTGGCGCTGGCGTTGGGCACCTTGCTGGTGTCGCTGGCGGTTACGTGCACGCGGTGCAGGGGCACGCCGAGCTCGTCGGCCACGATCTGTGCCACCTTGGTGTGCAGGCCCTGGCCCATCTCGGTGCCGCCGTGGTTCGCCTGCACGCTGCCGTCGGTGTAGACGTGCACCAGGGCGCCTGCCTGGTTGAACAGTGTGGCGGTGAAGCTGATGCCGAATTTCACCGGCGTGATGGCCAGCCCGCGCTTGAGTACGAGGCTGGTGGAATTCCATGTGGAAATGGCCTCTTGGCGTTGCCGGTATTGCGCTGAAAGCTCCAGTTTTGGTAGCAAATCATGCAGGATGTTGTCCTCCACCGGCATCTGGTAGTGGGTGACGTTGCGCTCCGTGGTGCCATAAAGGTTGGCCAGGCGCACGTCCAGTGCGTCACGCCCCAGTGCGCGGGCAATGTCGCCGATGATGGTTTCGATGGCAATCACGCCCTGCGGCCCGCCAAAACCACGAAAAGCCGTGTGGCTCTGCAGGTGGGTGCGGCAGCGGTGCGACTCGATCTCGACGTGCTCCAGGTAGTAGGCGTTGTCGGCGTGGAACACGGCGCGGTCGCACACCGGGCCCGACAGGTCGGCCGAGAAACCGCAGTTGGCCGCCATGTGCAGCTTGAGGCCCAGGATGCGGCCGCTGTCGTCATAGCCCACGTCCCAGCGGTAGGCGAAGGGGTGGCGCTTGCCGGTGACCACGAAGTCGTCGTCGCGGTCCAGGCGCAGC
>JANJVG010000038.1 GCA_024710165.1 Burkholderiaceae bacterium | reverse complement strand
GCGGCTACAACATCTATCCCAGGGAAATCGAACTGGCGCTGGATGCCTTGCCGGGCGTGGTGGAAAGCGCGGTGATCGGCGTGCCGCATCCCGACATGGGCGAAGCCGTTGTGGCCCTTGTGGTGCCCGACCCCGCCGACCCGCCGACCGAGGCAGGGCTGCTGGCGGCCTTGTCGGGGCAACTGGCGCGGTTCAAGCAGCCCCGGCGGATCATCCTGCTGGCAGACCTGCCGCGCAACGCCATGGGCAAGGTGCAGAAGAACCTGCTGCGCGCGCAGTACCAGGGCCTGTTCGCCTGACGCTGCCATGAAAAAACGGGCCTGCATGGCCCGTTTTGCTATTGTTTCAGAAGCTGTCAGCGCTTGATGGTAAAGGGCTGGAGCCTTGTTTTATGCTTAACGCAGCACCAGCACCGGAATGTGCGAATGCGTCAGCACATGCTGCGTCTCGCTGCCCAGCAGCAGGCGCTTGATGCCTTTGCGGCCGTGCGAGGCCATCACGATCAGGTCGCACTTGTGCTTCTTGGCGGCGGCAATCACGGCTTCGGCCACCAGGTCGGACTTGGCGATCACGGCCTTCACGTTCAGGCCCTGGGCCTCGCCCTGGGTTTTGACGGCATCCACCATCTGCTGCGCGGCGTCACCCCATTGCTTCTCGATACGGCGGACGTCGCTGGCGTCCACCGGCATGCCGCCTTCGAAGTAGCTGCGCGGGTAACGGGGCACCACTTTGAGCGCCACCACTGCAGCGCCAGTCAAATTGGCCAGTGACAGGCCGCTTTCCACGGCTTTGTCAGACAGCGGGGAACCGTCGGTGGCAATCAGGATGCGTTTGTACATGGGGGTCTCCCGGGTAGTGGTAATCCCTCGATTAAAGTCAACGGAGGGGTTTTTAAATTGACGCATGTCAATCGTTGCGCTGCACGAAAACGGTAAGCTTGCGCCATGTCAATGAATCTAGCAGCGACTCAGGATACTCGGGACGCAGCCTTCGCATCGCGGGCGCAAACGCATGCGGCGGGCCCTGAGTCCGAGGTGCTGCTGGACGACCCCCAGGAATGGCCATCGTTCGGGCGTCCCAGTGCGGAGGTGGGCAGCGGACCTGACGCATGGGAGTCGCATGTGGTTGTCGAAGGTATGCACTGCGCTGCCTGTGCCCTGACCATCGAGGATGCCCTTCGCGCCGTACCCGGCGTTGAGCGTGCCGAGGTCAGCGCGGCCACCCAGCGGGCACGGGTGGTGTGGCAACCCGGTCAGGTGCGGCCCTCGCAGTGGCTGGAGGCCGTGCGCAAGGCCGGCTACCGTGCCTTGCCCGCCATGGACGCCATGGCGCGCGATCAGCGTGTGCGCGAGCACCGCAAGGCCCTCTGGCGCTGGCTGGTGGCGGGTTTTTGCATGATGCAGGTGATGATGTATGCATGGCCTGCCTATGTGGCCGAGCCGGGCGATCTGTCGGCCGAAATGGAGCGTCTGCTCCGCTGGGCCTCCTGGGTCATCACCCTGCCGGTGATCTTTTTTGCCTGTGGCCCCTTTTTTGCCAGCGCACTGCGCGACATCCGGCAGCGCCGCGTCAGCATGGACCTGCCCGTGGCCCTGGGCATGGCGATCACTTTTGTGGTCAGCACGGCGGGCACGTTCGACCCGGAGGGGGTTTTTGGTCAGGAGGTCTTCTACGACTCCTTGACCATGTTTGTCTTTTTCCTGTTGACCGGCCGCTGGCTGGAGTTGCGTTTGCGTGACCGTACCGCCGGTGCGCTGGAAGCGGTGATGAATCGCCTGCCGGCCAGTGTCGAGCGGCGCATGCCCGATGGGTCTTTCGAGCGTGTGGCGGTGCGTCGGCTCGGTCCGGGAGATGTCGTGCGTGTGCTTCCCGGCGAAGCCTTCCCGGCCGATGGCTGCCTGACCGAGGGACGAACCCGGGTGGATGAGGCGCTGTTGACGGGAGAGTCAGCGCCTGTGGTGCGTGAGGTGGGCCAGGGTGTCACGGCCGGGAGCTACAACCTTCAGTCGGTCGTGCTCATGCAGGTGCTGGGCGTGGGTGCGGACACCCGTTTTGGCCAGATCGTTGCCCTGATGGAGAGCGCGTCGCTGCAAAAACCCCGCCTTGCGCAACTGGCCGACAGGGTGGCCAGGCCCTTTCTGGTGCTGGTGCTGCTGGCTGCGGTGCTTGCAGCGGCGTGGTGGTGGCCTACCGATCCCGGGCAGGCACTGATGGTGGCCGTGTCGGTACTGATCGTGACTTGCCCCTGTGCCTTGTCACTGGCCACGCCCGTGGCCATGCTGTCGGCCGCAGGTGCCTTGGCACGCAGCGGCGTGCTGGTGCGCAATCTGCAGGGGCTGGAAACCCTGGCATCGGTGGACACGGTCGTTTTTGACAAAACCGGTACGCTGACGCGGGACGGAATGGCCGTGCAACGGGTGCAATGCAATGCAGACCTTGACCGCCACACTGCCCTGGCGCTGGCAGCGGCGCTGGCGTGTCATTCGCTGCATCCGGTCTCGCGTGCCCTGGTGGCCGCGGCCGGAGGTGCGCATGCGGGGCGCTGGCGGGTGGAGGGGCTGCAGGAGCTCAGTGGCATGGGCTTGAGTGCGCTGGTGCGCGATACCGATGGAATCCACCCGCCCCGTCAGCTTTTGCTGGGTTCGGCACGCCATACCGGTCTGACCGAAGCCCAGGCCGAAGTGGCCGGGCAATGGGTGTTCTTGACCTGGCAGGAAGAGGGCCATGTGCCGCAGGAATTGGCACGCTTTGAGTTGACCGAAGACGTGCGCCCCGAAGCGGTTGGCGTTGTCGCATCGCTGCGGCGTTCCGGGGTGTCTGTGCAGTTGCTCTCAGGTGACCGCTCGCCTGCTGCAGCTCGATTGGCCGCCCAGTCCGGCATTGAGCATTGGCGCGGCGATTGCACCCCACAAGACAAGCTGGACGTACTCAAGAACCTGCAGTCGCAAGGCCGCCTGGTGGCCATGGTGGGTGACGGGCTCAACGATGGCCCCGTACTGGCGGGGGCTCATGTGTCTTTTGCGTTCGGAAAATCCGTTCCGCTGGCACAATCGCGTTCCGATTTTGTCGTGCTGGGCGACGATCTTTCGCTGGTGGCCCAGTCTATCGCGCTGGCACGTCAAACGCTTCGCGTGGTGCGCCAGAACCTCTGGTGGGCTGCAGGCTACAACGCTTTGTGTGTTCCGCTGGCGATTGCCGGATACATGCCGGCGTGGCTTGCCGGGCTTGGCATGGCACTGAGTTCGTTGCTGGTGGTCCTGAATGCTGCCCGGTTGTCTGTTGGGCTTCAGGCGCTGAACGAAACCGGTGGCACTGCCCCGGCCACACTGCAGGTGGCGCCAGCCGTCACTCGGGCCCTGTGATCATTGGAAGGATTGCGCACCATGGACATTCTTTATCTCCTGATACCCTTGTCGGTCGTGCTGGTTCTGCTGGTGTTGCTGGGTCTGTGGTGGGCCGTTTACCGAGGCCAGTTTGAGAACGTGGAGCAAGAAGGCGAGCGCATTCTTAGGGACGGTTGACCAGCGTCAACATAACAATGTCCCCAGTAAGGTTAATATTTCCGCAGAACTAAGAGGTGACCGATGGATTCTCCAAAACAAGCAAGTGCTGCGCATTACAACGATACCGTTGTGCGCCAGTTTTCAATCATGGCCGTGGTCTGGGGGGTGGTGGGCATGCTCGTGGGCGTGTTCATTGCCGCCCAGCTGGCGTGGCCCGAACTTAATTTCGGCATTCCATGGCTCAGCTACGGGCGTCTGCGTCCGCTGCACACCAATGCCGTCATCTTTGCCTTTGGGGGCAGTGCGCTCATCGGCACCAGCTACTACGTCGTGCAGCGCACCTGCCAGGTACGCCTGTTTGCCGGTCCGCTGGCATCGTTCACGTTCTGGGGCTGGCAGCTGGTGATTCTGGCTGCAGCCATCAGTCTGCCCCTGGGTTACACCAGCGGCAAGGAATACGCTGAACTCGAATGGCCCATCGACATCCTGATCACGCTGGTCTGGGTGTCCTACGCCATCGTGTTCTTTGGCACCATCGGCATCCGCAAGGTGCGCCACATCTATGTGGCCAACTGGTTTTACGGGGCTTTCATCCTGGCGGTGGCCGTGCTGCACCTGGTGAACAGTGCCGCCGTTCCTGCCGGTCTGATGAAGAGCTACTCGGCCTACGCAGGTGTGCAGGACGCCATGGTGCAATGGTGGTACGGTCACAATGCCGTGGGCTTCTTCCTTACGGCCGGCTTCCTGGGCATGATGTACTACTTCATTCCGAAGCAGGCAGGCCGCCCGGTGTACAGCTATCGCCTGTCCATCGTTCACTTCTGGGCGTTGATCTTCACCTACATGTGGGCAGGTCCGCACCACCTGCACTACACCGCGCTGCCTGACTGGACGCAGTCCGTGGGCATGGCCTTCTCGCTGATTCTGCTGGCTCCCAGCTGGGGCGGCATGATCAACGGCGTCATGACCCTCTCGGGCGCCTGGCACAAGCTGCGTGACGATCCTATCCTGCGCTTCCTGATCGTGTCGCTGTCGTTCTACGGCATGTCCACGTTCGAAGGCCCGATGATGTCCATCAAGACCGTCAACGCGCTGTCGCACTACACCGACTGGACCGTGGGCCACGTGCACTCGGGCGCTCTGGGCTGGGTGGGTCTGATCACCATGGGCTCGCTGTACTACCTGGTTCCCCGCCTGTTTGGCCGCGAGAAGATGCACTCCATCAAGGCCATCGAAATCCATTTCTGGCTGGCCACCATCGGCATCGTGCTGTACATCGCCGCCATGTGGATTGCTGGCGTGATGCAGGGTCTGATGTGGCGCGCTGTCAACACCGATGGCACACTGACCTACACCTTCGTGGAGAGCGTCAAGGCCACCTATCCCTTCTACGTGATCCGGGTGGCCGGTGGTCTGCTGTACCTCGGCGGCATGCTGATCATGGCTTGGAACGTCTGGATGACGGCAATTTCGGGTCGTTCGGTGACGGTGGCGATCCCTGCCATCAAGCCTGCCCACGCCTGAAACTCGAGGTAACCCTACATGTCTCAAAACAATACTTCGACAGGTTTCACCCACGAGAAGGTGGAAACCAACAACTTTCTGATGATCGTCCTGATCGTCCTGGTCATCGCGGTGGGAGGCTTGGTGGAAATCGTTCCGCTGTTCTTCCAGAAGTCGACGACCGAGGTCACCAAAGGTGTCGAACCCTATGCACCCTTGCAGTTGATGGGGCGTGACGTCTATCTGCGCGAGGGTTGCTACAACTGCCACTCGCAGATGATTCGCCCCTTCCGCGCCGAGACCTTGCGCTATGGTCACTACTCGGTGGCGGGCGAGTTTGTGTATGACCACCCGTTCCAGTGGGGTAGCAAGCGTACGGGCCCGGATCTGCACCGGGTCGGTGGCAAGTACAGCGACGAATGGCATCGCATTCACCTGAACAACCCGCGCGACGTGGTACCGGAGTCGAACATGCCTGCCTATCCATGGCTTGAGAAGAACACGCTGGACCCCAGCGACGTCGCTCCCCGCATGAAAGCGCTGCGCACCGTGGGTGTGCCGTACACCGATGCCCAGATCGCAGGAGCCGCTGACGAAGTCAAGGGCAAGACCGAGATGGATGCGCTCGTCGCCTATCTGCAGGTCATGGGCCGCGCGCTCAAGTAAACCGGGAGATTCCAGTCATGGACATCACCACGATGCGCATCGTCTTCACGTTGCTGTCGCTTGCCTGCTTTCTGGGCATCTGGGTGTGGGCGTATTCGCGCCGCAACCAGAGCAGATTCGACGAGGCAGCGCAGCTTCCTTTTGAACAAGAATGATCACCACCAGAACGAGAACACACCATGAGTGACTTCACCAGCAATTTCTGGTCGGTTTATGTGACCGCGTTGACCATTGGCGGCATCATTGCCTGCCTGCTCCTCCTCTGGCTGACGGCCCGAAAAAAGGTTGTTTCGACCAGCGACAACACCACGGGCCACGTCTGGGACGAGGACCTGACCGAGATGAACAACCCCATGCCTCGGTGGTGGATGTGGATGTTTGTGCTCACGATCATCTTTGCGCTGGGCTACCTGGCCCTCTATCCCGGCCTGGGCAGCTTCGCGGGTAAGCTCGGCTGGTCACAGCAGGGCGAGTACCAGCAGGAAATGGAAAAAGGACGCGCCGAAATCGAGCCCATCTATGCGCGTTTTGCTTCCATGAAGCCTGAGGAAGTAGCAGCCGATACCCAGGCCATGGCCATTGGCGAGCGTTTGTTCATGAACAATTGCGCCCAGTGCCACGGTTCCGATGCTCGCGGGAGCAAAAGCTTTCCCAACCTGACGGATGGCGATTGGCTCTATGGTGGCGATCCTGAAAAGATCAGCGAGACCCTGCACCAGGGGCGCATCGGCAACATGCCACCGATGGCGGAAGCTGTGGGCTCCGCCGAAGATGTTCGCAATCTGTCGCACTACGTGTTGAGTCTGTCGGGCAGCCCGCACGATTCTCTGCGTGCCTCGCTGGGCAAAGAGAAGTTTGGAGCCTGTGCCGCTTGCCACGGAACAGACGGCAAGGGTAACCAGGCGTTGGGAGCCCCCAATCTGACTGATGACATCTGGCTGCATGGTTGGGGTGAAGAAGCCATCACCGCTATGATCAACAGGGGTAAGGTCAACCAGATGCCTGCACAGGCAGAAAAATTGACCGAAGCCCAACTCGGTGTGCTGACTGCTTATGTCTGGAGTCTCTCCAACAAGCCGGGTGCTGCTGCCCGCTGAGACTGGAACGTCAACGGTGGCGCCCTGGGTGTCACCGTTTTCTTCACTGAGCCAGTCTGTTCCGAGAAATTCAACCCATGAGTACCCCCAGCGGTAAACCCCGCAAGGTGATTCCCATCGCCCCGGCCGCCACGGATGGTGAAGCCGTTTCGCTGTACGCCGCACAGAAAAAAATCTATCCCCGTTCGATCAGTGGCTTGTTTGCGCGTTGGCGCTGGGCCATGGTTTTTCTGACGCAGCTGGTGTTTTACGGCCTGCCCTGGCTTGAGTGGGGGCAGCGCCAGATGGTTCTGTTCGATCTGGGGGCGCGACGCTTTTACATTTTTGGCTTGGTTCTGTATCCGCAGGACTTCATCTACCTCACTGCGCTGCTCATTATTTCGGCGTTGTCCCTGTTTCTGTTCACTGCGGTGGCGGGGCGGCTGTGGTGCGGTTTTGCCTGCCCGCAAACGGTATACACCGAGATTTTCATGTGGATCGAGCACAAGGTCGAAGGTGATCGCAGTGCCCGGGTGCGGCTTGACAACAGCCCTTGGACTTTCGAAAAGATCTGGAAAAAATCCCTCAAGCAGTTTCTATGGGTGATCTTCTCGGTATGGACCGGTTTTACCTTTGTTGGATATTTTGTTCCTATCCGTGAGTTGGGCGCCGAGTTGCTGGCCTTGCAGGGGACTTGGCAGATTTTCTGGGTCGCGTTTTATGGATTTGCCACCTATGGCAATGCAGGATTCCTGCGTGAGCAGGTCTGCAAATACATGTGCCCCTATGCGCGCTTCCAGAGCGCGATGTTCGACCGCGATACGCTCATCGTGACCTACGACGAAGCCCGGGGTGAGCCGCGTGGCCCTCGCGTCAAGACGGCGGACTACAAAGCCAAAGGTTTGGGTGATTGCATCGACTGCACGTTGTGCGTCCAGGTCTGTCCTACCGGAATCGACATACGCAATGGCTTGCAGTACGAGTGCATCGGCTGTGGTCTGTGCGTGGATGCCTGCAACACGGTGATGGACAAGATGCACTATCCACGCGGTCTGATTCGGTTCTCAACCCAGAATGCGGTCTCGAAAGGGTGGGGCACCTCGGCCATCTTGCGTCGTGTGTTGCGTCCGCGGGTGCTCGTCTACACTGCCATCCTGGTGGCTCTGTGTGTGGCCATGCTTGCTAGTCTGGTAGTTCGCACGCCGCTGAAGGTCGATGTGGTGCGTGACCGTGCTGCGCTTTCTCGGATTGTTGCCGGGGGCAAGCTGGAGAACGTGTACCGGTTGCAAATCATGAATGCAACCGAAGCGCCCCAGCGGTATCGGATTGCAGCCCATGGTCTACAGGGTTTGGAACTGGCTTCGGAGTCGGAGTTTGAAATCGATGCGGCGCAATCCCGCTGGGTGGTAGTGCGTTTGCAGATTCCCTACGGCTCTGCTCCCGCAGGATCACATCCGGTTCACTTCGATATTGAGTCGGTGGGATCTGACGCCAAGGTCAGTGAAAAATCCGTTTTTCTGGTTCCAAGGCAATAACACACGGGCTGCGGTGAGGTGTCGTCATAGCCCCTTTTGAAAGCGATTGCATGGCAATGAATCCTGACTCCAAACTTTCCAGCCCCCCGTGGTGGAAATACGGCTACATGTGGCTGGTTGTGGGTGGCCCCGCCGTGGTGGTGGTGGCAGGCTTTGTCACACTCTGGCTTGCCATTCGCAGCCCCGATCCTGTTGTAGCCGAGGATTACTACCGGCGCGGCGTCGAGATCAACAAGACCCTGGAGAACCAGGATACTGCCCTGATGCCCGCCCTGAAGGGGCGCAACCATGCTGCGACGCCGGACCAGGATAAACCGGTCCGCTAAGAACCTGCCGGAACTCGATCGTCGAACGCAAAAATCGGTCCTGGCGAAGATGCTCCTCGCCGGATACTCAGCCCACAGCGCCGCTCTTGCTCAAGAAGAAGGTAAAAGAATGGACTACCGCGACCGATCTGCACTTGGCGATTTTCAAGCCCCATGGGCGCATGGCCAAACTGACGGGCGTGCTCTATGGGCAACGAATAGTTAACTACTTCCGACAGGAGGCATTTTCCGATGTGGACCCAACGCTTGATGTGGATCGCCTGGCCCGCCTTTTTAATGGCTGGTGTGTTGGAGGTGCTGGTTTTTGCCATGGTGGATCCACATGATCTCCACTGGTTTGGTGAACCTGTCTCGATGTCACGCGAGGGGGTTTATACCGCTGCTTTTTTCGCTTTCTGGGCGATTTGCATGGCCTCGAGCGCGCTTACCACGCTGCTGGCGCTGTCTCCATTCGAGGTGAATCGTTGTCCTGTGCCTGTGGATCAGCGGCCGGACGACTGCCATAAGTCCCATCCCTGTCATTGATTGACGTATTGTCTGTGTTGTCACGGGGGCTTTGCCGCCCCCGCCACTTGACTGGAAATCTGCCGTGTCTTCATCTGTTCCGTCCTCCTTCAGTACCTGCGACTTTTGTGATAACCACAAGGGCGATGCAACAGGTTCTTTTCGTGTGTTACCTCCGGTCTTCCTGCACTTTGGCGCCCGCACGGCATTTGCTGGCCCGGTTCGCACGGTGAAATGCCACGAAGACAACACCCTCGTCAAGGCTGCTGTCGATTCGCCCGGTGATGGCCATGTGCTGGTGGTCGATGGCGGTGGCTCGTTGCGCCGTGCGCTGGTGGGCGGCAACCTGGCTGCAGCGGCGGCGCGCAACGGGTGGGCCGGCATTGTGGTGGACGGCTGCGTGCGCGACGTGGCCGAACTCAACGCCACCGGCGTGGGCATCCGCGCCCTGGGTCTGATGCCGCTGCCCACCGAAAAGCGCAACGAAGGCCAGCGCGACGTGGTCGTGCAGATCCAGGGCGTGCGCGTGCAGCCCGGCGACTGGCTCTATGCCGACGCCGACGGCATCGTCGTCAGCGCCACCTCATTGGCCTGAGCCCACGCGCCGTGCCAGGCGCGAGGGCAGGGTGGCCAGCACCACGCTGGCCAGGGCAATGCCAAAGGCCAGCCACTGCAGGCTGCTCAACCGCTCGCCTAGCACCACCACGCCCACCAACGTGGCACTGAGCGGCAAAAACACCGTGAACACCCCGCCTTGCGCTGCAGGCACCGCCCTCAGGCCCGTCATCCACAGCC
Source organism: Burkholderiaceae bacterium (assembly GCA_024710165.1). Taxonomy (GTDB): domain Bacteria; phylum Pseudomonadota; class Gammaproteobacteria; order Burkholderiales; family Burkholderiaceae_C; genus Simplicispira. Next base: position 2,306 of record JANJVG010000038.1, on the reverse strand, counting down.
ACACCGTCCACATGCAGGCGGCCAGGGCGTAAAACAGCAGCAGCAGCCAGATGCCTGGGCCCACGCTGGCAAAGTCAAACTGCCATGCGTAGTACAGCCCCAGCGGGGTGGACAGCGCAAACCCCCACAGATTGATGAGCGAAGTGATGCGCCGTGGCCCCAGGGTTCCTGTCAACTTCTTGCCAATCACCGAATACGCCGCCTCGCACACCACGGCGCCCAGCAGCAACAGATAGCCCAGCCAGATAGAATTTTGGGTATTTTCTGGCTCCAGGGCAATGCCAGATTGCGCTGAATGTTCACCTTTTGATAGCGAATACAAGGCGATGCCTGCCACCGCCAAGGCTACGGCAAACCAGGTGCGTGGTGCAATGCGCTCGCGCAGAAACGCCCAGCTCATCAGCGCTACAGCGGCCGGAATGCCCGCCATGATGACCCCGGCAGTGACGGCGCTGGTCAGGCTCACACCGTAGATCATGCACACGGTGAACAGGAAATTTCCCAGCAAAGACTCCAGGAACAGCAACCCACGGGTGCGCGGGCTCAGCGCCGGTTCCTCGGCAGGCTTGCGCAGCCAATGCAGCATGGCTACCGTACCAATGCCAAAGCGCAGCCATGCCAACAAGAACACCGGAAGCACAGCCGCCAAGGGCTTGGACAAGGCCACGTAGCTGCCCACCAAGGACATGCTCAGTGCAAGGCAGGCGTAGGCAATGGGCAGGCTCGGGGTAGTGGAGGCAGGGCGGGTCATGATAGGGCGGTCACAAACAGCAGGCATCATGCCTGAAGTGTCCTCGGCCATTGGCTCGCTCAGGCACGATTTTTCACATAGTAAACTTTGTTTTTCGCTATATGGAAAAATTGGAAATCTCAGTCCCCGGATTTTCTCAATATAAGAAATAGTTTTTCATATGCAGGAATTTCGGGACTAAGTCATTGATTTGCAACGTCAAAAAATATGTCTTGTATAAGACATAAGATGTTGCGCAAGTCTTATAGAAGACTTAAAGTACAGCCATGAATCGCCAGCACTGATGGCTCCCGTTTTTCAATCAACCGATGGAGTGACCCCCCATGACAAACAAGACTCTGACCCGCGAACAGCAGATCGCTGCCCTGGAAAAAGACTGGGCCGAAAATCCCCGTTGGAAGCTCGTCAAGCGCGGCTACAGCGCTGCCGACGTGGTGCGCCTGCGCGGCAGCATGCAGCCTGAGTACACGCTGGCCAAGAACGGCGCCGAGAAGCTGTGGGCCAAGGTCAACGGCGGCGCCAAGAAGGGCTACGTCAACGCCTTTGGTGCCATCACCGCTGGCCAGGCCATGCAGCAGGCCAAGGCTGGCCTGGAAGCCGTGTACCTGTCGGGCTGGCAAGTGGCCGCCGACGGCAACACCAGCGAAACCATGTACCCCGACCAGTCGCTGTACGCCTACGACTCGGTGCCCACCATGGTGCGTCGCATCAACAACACCTTCAAACGTGCCGACGAAATCCAGTGGGGACGTGGCATCAACCCCGGTGACGAAGGCTTCGTGGACTACTTCCTGCCCATCGTTGCTGATGCAGAAGCCGGCTTTGGTGGCGTGCTCAACGCCTTCGAACTGATGAAGAACATGATCGCTTCGGGCGCTGCGGGTGTTCACTTCGAAGACCAGCTGGCTGCTGTCAAGAAGTGCGGCCACATGGGTGGAAAGGTGCTGGTTCCGACACGTGAAGCCGTTGAGAAGCTGATCGCTGCTCGTTTTGCTGCTGACGTGATGGGCGTACCCACCATTGTGCTGGCCCGCACCGACGCTGAAGCTGCCAACCTGCTGACCTCTGACTGCGACGAGAACGACAAGCCGTTCGTCACTGGCGAGCGCACCCAAGAAGGCTTCTACCGCGTCAAGAACGGTCTGGAGCAAGCCATCAGCCGTGGCGTAGCCTACGCTCCCTACGCCGATCTGGTGTGGTGCGAAACCGGCGTGCCCGACATCGGCTTTGCCCGTGAATTCGCCCAGGCCGTGCACGCTGCCTGCCCCGGTAAGCTGCTGTCGTACAACTGTTCACCTTCCTTCAACTGGAAAAAGAACCTGGACGACAAGCAGATCGCCAAGTTCCAGGAAGACCTGTCGGACCTGGGATACAAGTACCAGTTCATTACCCTGGCTGGTATCCACATCAACTGGTACAACACGTTCCAGTTCGCCCACGCTTACGCTCGCGGCGAAGGCATGAAGCACTACACCGAAATGGTGCAAGAGCCCGAATTCGCAGCACGGGAGAAGGGCTACACCTTCGTGTCGCACCAGCAGGAAGTGGGTGCAGG
>JANJVG010000203.1 GCA_024710165.1 Burkholderiaceae bacterium | reverse complement strand
CTGGCCGGGCTGGCGCGTGCCACGCAAGGCCGGGTGCTGGTGCAGGGCTGCGATGTGCAAGCCGACTATGCCAACGCCCGCCGCAAGCTCGGTGTGGTGCCGCAGGAGCTGGTGTTCGACCCCTTTTTCAATGTGCGCGAGGCCCTGCGCTTCCAGTCCGGCTACTTTGGCGTGCGCCACAACGACGACTGGATCGACGAGCTCCTGAGCAGCCTGGGCCTGGCCGACAAGGCGAACGCCAACATGCGCCAGCTCTCGGGCGGCATGAAGCGCCGCGTGCTGGTGGCGCAGGCGCTGGTGCACAAGCCGCCCATCATCGTGCTCGACGAGCCCACGGCCGGCGTCGACGTGGAACTGCGCCAGACGCTGTGGCACTTCATCGCCCGGCTGAACAAGGAAGGCCACACGGTCTTGCTGACCACGCACTACCTGGAGGAGGCCGAAGCCCTGTGCGGGCGCATCGCCATGCTCAAGAACGGCCGCGTGGTGGCCCTGGACCGCACCAGTGCGCTGCTCAAGGCCGCTTCGGGCAATGTGCTGGTCTTCAAGACCGACAGCGCCCTGCCAGCCGCGCTGGCCGCACAGGCCCGCGTGACCGGGCGGGTGGTGCAACTGGCAGCGCAGGATGCGCAGGACATCGAGCGCCACCTGGCCACGCTGCGCGAGGCGGGCGTGGAAGTGCAGGACATTGAAATCCGCCGTGCCGACCTTGAGGACGTGTTCCTCAGCGTCATGGCGGGCACTTCGGCGTCCAATCTGGCGGGCACCACCGCGGTCGCGCCGGGCGTGGGGGTCGCAGTATGACCGGTTGGCAGATGCTCTTTTACAAGGAAGTGCTGCGCTTCTGGAAGGTCAGCTTCCAGACCGTGGCCGCGCCGGTGCTCACCGCCGTGCTGTACCTCCTGATCTTTGGCCATGTGCTCGAAGACCATGTGAAGGTGTACGACAGCATTGGTTATACCGCCTTTCTGGTGCCGGGCCTGGTGATGATGAGCGTGCTGCAGAACGCCTTTGCCAACAGTTCGTCGAGCCTGATCCAGAGCAAGATCATGGGTAGCCTGGTGTTTCAGTTGCTCACGCCACTGTCGCACTGGGCCTGGTTTGTGGCCTATGTGGGTTCATCGGTGGTGCGCGGTCTGGTGGTGGGGTTGGGCGTGTTTGTGGTCACCATTGGCTTTGCCACGCCGCAGTTTGCCGCCCCGCTGTGGATCGTGGTGTTTGCACTGCTGGGCGCCGCGCTGCTGGCCACGCTGGGGGTAATTGCCGGGTTGTGGGCCGACAAGTTCGACCAGCTTGCGGGGTTTCAGAACTTCATCATCGTGCCCATGACCTTTCTGTCGGGCGTTTTCTACTCGGTCGCATCGCTGCCGCCGTTCTGGCAGACGGTCAGCCACCTCAATCCGTTTTTCTACATGATCGACGGCTTCCGCTACGGCTTCTTCGGCCAGAGCGACGCCTCGCCCTGGCTCAGCCTGGTCATCGTGGGCAGCGCCTGGCTGGTCGTCAGTGTGCTGGCGGCCCGCATGCTGCGCACGGGCTACAAGATCCGGAGCTGATGGACACCGCACGCTGGCGCCTGGGCTGTATCCATTGGCCGGAGCAGGACTTATTTTTTCGGGTGTGACCCGACACGCAAGGGATCAATGACATGACTGCTGACCAAATCAAAGACCTTATCGCTGCAGGCATGGCCTGCGAGCACATCGCGCTCGATGGCGACGGCCGCCACTGGTACGCCACCATCGTATCGCCCGAGTTCGAGGGCAAGCGCCCCATTGCGCGGCACCAGCGTGTGTACGCCACGCTGGGCAGCAAAATGCAGAACGACGAAGTGCACGCCCTGTCGATGCGCACCTACACCCCGGCCGAGTGGGCCAAGCTCCAGGGCTGATATTTGCTATCATAATAATAGCTACTTGCGCTTGATGGATAAGCGTCAGTGGCCAATTTCATATAAATATTTTGACCATGGACAAGCTCCTCATCCGCGGCGGCCGTCCCTTGCAGGGGCAGGTGGCCATCTCTGGCGCCAAGAACGCTGCGCTGCCCGAGCTGTGCGCCGCGCTGCTGACGGCCGAGCCCGTTGTGCTGCAGAACGTGCCCAAGCTGCAGGACGTGAGCACCATGCTCAAGCTGATTCGCAACATGGGCGTGGCGGCCGAGCGCGAGGACGGTTGCGTGCGCATTGACGCAGGCAGGCTCTCCACACCCGAGGCGCCGTACGAACTGGTCAAGACCATGCGCGCCTCGGTGCTGGCGCTGGGCCCGCTGCTGGCGCGCTTTGGCGAGGCCACGGTGTCGCTGCCGGGCGGCTGCGCCATCGGCTCGCGCCCGGTGGACCAGCACATCAAGGGCCTGCAGGCCATGGGCGCGCACATCGTGGTCGAGCATGGCTACATCATCGCCCGCCTGCCCGAAGGCTGGAAGCGCCTCAAGGGCGCGCGCATCACGACCGACATGGTCACCGTCACGGGCACCGAGAACTTCCTCATGGCTGCTGCGCTGGCCGAGGGCGAGACGGTGCTGGAGAACGCTGCCCAGGAGCCCGAAATCACCGATCTGGCCGAGATGCTGATCGCCATGGGCGCAAAAATCGAGGGCCACGGCACCAGCCGCATCCGCATCCAGGGCGTGGAGCAGCTGCACGGCTGCGAGCATGCCGTGGTGGCCGACCGTATCGAGGCCGGTACCTTCCTCTGCGCCGTGGCCGCCGCCGGGGGCGATGCGCTCTTGCGCCATGCCCGCGCCGACCATCTGGACGCGGTGATCGAGAAGCTGCGCGAGGCCGGTGCCCAGGTGCACGCCGTCGAAGGCGGTGTGCATGTGCGCAGCGCCGGCGCAGCCACCTTGCGCGCCCAGGGCTTCCGTACCACCGAATACCCGGGCTTTCCGACCGACATGCAGGCGCAGTTCATGGCGCTCAACACCGTGGCGCAGGGCACGGCCACGGTCACCGAAACCATTTTTGAAAACCGCTTCATGCACGTCAACGAACTGGTGCGGCTGGGTGCGCGCATCCAGGTCGATGGCCGTGTGGCGATCTCGGAAGGGGTGCCGCGCCTGTCGGGCGCCACCGTCATGGCCACAGACCTGCGCGCATCGGCCAGCCTGGTCATCGCCGGCCTGGTGGCCGAAGGCGAGACCGTGGTGGACCGCATCTACCACCTCGACCGGGGCTACGACTGCATGGAAGCCAAGCTGCGCGGCCTCGGCGCCGATATTGAAAGAATCCGATGATCACCCTTGCCCTCTCCAAAGGCCGCATCTTTGACGAAATCATGCCGCTGCTGGCGGCTGCCGGCATCGAGGTGCTGGAAGACCCCGAGAAGTCGCGCAAGCTCATCCTGCCCACCAACCAGAGCGATGTGCGCGTGGTGCTGGTGCGTGCCTCCGACGTGCCCACCTACGTGCAGTACGGCGGCGCAGACATGGGTGTGTGCGGCAAAGACACCCTGATCGAGCACAGCGCCGAATGGGGCGGGGCGGCACGTTCGGGCCTGTTCCTTCCGCTGGACCTGCGCATCGCACGCTGCCGCGTCAGCGTGGCCGTGCGCTCGGACTTCGATTACGCGCAGGCCGTGCGGCAGGGCTCGCGCCTGAAGGTGGCCACGAAGTACCCGGGCATTGCGCGCGAGTTCTTCGCCGCCAAGGGCGTGCATGTGGACATGATCAAGCTCTATGGCAGCATGGAACTGGCGCCCCTGACGGGGCTGGCTGACGCCATCGTGGACTTGGTGTCCACCGGCAACACCCTCAAGGCCAACCACCTGGTCGAGGTCGAGCGCATCATGGACATCAGTTCGCACCTGGTGGTCAACCAGGCCATGCTCAAGCTCAAGCAGGCTCCGCTGCGCCGCATCATCGATGCGTTTGCGTCCGCCATTCCCCAGGATTGAAGACTATTTATGAAATTTATAGCTGCTCCCGCCCGTCTGTCGACCGTTTCCAGTACTTTTGAGGCTGATTTCGCGGCCCGCCTGCATTGGTCGGCCGATACAGACGCCGCGATCGAGCAGCGCGTGGCCGACATCCTGGCCGATGTGCAAAAGCGCGGCGACGCGGCTGTGCTCGAGTACACGGCGCGTTTCGATGCACTGGAGGCGCCCACGCTGCCGGCCCTCGAACTGACACAGGCCGAACTCAAAGCCGCTTTTGAAGCCATCCCCGTTCCGCAGCGCGAGGCTCTTCAGGCGGCGGCTGCCCGTGTGCGCAGCTACCACGAGGCGCAGAAGAAGGCCTGCGGCGAGAGCTGGAGCTACCGCGATGCCGATGGCAGCCTGCTAGGCCAGAAAGTCACGCCGCTTGACCGTGTGGGCATCTACGTGCCCGGCGGAAAGGCCGCTTACCCCAGCAGCGTGCTGATGAATGCCATCCCCGCGCATGTGGCGGGGGTGGGCGAGATCATCATGGTCGTGCCCACGCCGCGCGGCGAGAAGAACCCGCTGGTGCTGGCCGCCGCCTACGTGGCCGGCGTCACGCGCGCCTTCACCATCGGCGGCGCGCAGGCCGTGGCCGCGCTGGCCTACGGCACGCAGACGGTGCCCAAGGTCGACAAAATCACCGGCCCGGGCAACGCCTACGTGGCCAGCGCCAAAAAGCACGTGTTCGGCACCGTGGGCATCGACATGATCGCCGGCCCGAGCGAGATTCTGGTGCTGGCCGACGGCAGCACGCCGCCCGACTGGGTGGCCATGGATTTGTTCAGCCAGGCCGAGCACGACGAGCTGGCCCAATCCATCCTGCTGTGCCCCGACGTGGCTTACATCGACGCGGTGCAAGCCGCCATCGACCGCCTGCTGCCCACCATGCCGCGCGCCGAGATCATCGCCAAGAGCCTGAGCGGACGCGGCGCGCTGATCCACACGCGCAGCATGGAAGAGGCCTGCGAGATATCCAACCGCATCGCCCCCGAGCACCTGGAAGTGAGCAGCAGCGTGCCGCACCGCTGGGAGCCGCTGCTGCGGCACGCCGGAGCCATCTTCCTCGGTGCCTACACCAGCGAATCCCTGGGCGACTACTGCGCGGGCCCCAACCACGTGCTGCCCACGAGCGGCACGGCGCGCTTCTCCAGCCCGCTGGGCGTGTACGACTTCCAGAAGCGCAGCAGCATCATCGAAGTGAGCGAGGCGGGGGCGCAAATCCTCGGGCCGATTGCCGCCACCCTGGCCTACGGCGAGGGCCTGCAGGCCCATGCGCAGGCGGCGGAGTTGCGGCTCAAGTAAAGCAGCAGGTCGCGGCCTACGGAGGGTGTCTGGGTCGCCGCCAGGGCATGCAAGCTTGGCGTTCAAAATGCCACGATTTTCGTGTTGCACGAAAATCGTGTAACATAAATCCTATGAAAAACGTCACCATCACCGTGGACGACACGGCCCTGGAATGGGTCCGTATCGAGGCCGCCAAGCGCAATACCAGCGTTTCCCGGCTGGTGGGCGAGATGCTGGCCGAGAAGATGCGGCATGACGATGCCTACGAGCGGGCCTACCGCGAATGGCAGGCCGACCAGCGCAGTTGGGTGTCATCGGGTGCGCCTTACCCCACACGCGACGAGATCTATGCCGAGCGACTCGACCGTTTTCGTTGACACCAACGTTCTGCTGTACGCGGACGACGGCGCCGACGATGCCAAGCGCCTGCGCGCGCGGCTGTGGCTGGACTGGCTCTGGGCCGGGCACTGCGGACGGCTGAGCACGCAGGTGCTCAACGAGTATTACGTCAATGCCGTGCGCAAGCTGGGCGTTTCCCAGGGCGATGCGCGTGCCAAGGTGCGGCGTTTTCAGCTGTGGCAGCCCTGGCAGATTGACCACCAGACGGTGGAAGCCGCCTGGGGCGTGGAAGCCCGGTATGGATTTTCCTTCTGGGATTCCCTGGTCGCGGCCGCAGCCCTGCAGGCGGGCTGCGCCTATCTGCTGACCGAAGACCTGCAGAACGGTCAGCGCGTGGATTCGCTCACCATCCTCAATCCCTTTCTGTCCACCCCGGAACAGTTACTTGTATGACTTCCCCCCTCGACCGCATCCGCCCCGACGTGCGCGCCATGCACGCCTATGTCGTACAAGGTGCCGAAGGCATGCTCAAGCTCGATGCGATGGAAAACCCCTTCCGCCTGCCGCCCGCGCTGCAGGCCGCGCTGGGCCAGCGCCTGGGCTCGCTGGCGCTCAACCGCTACCCCGGCACCCGCAACGACGATCTGCGTGCCGCGCTGGCACGCCATGCCGGCATGCCCGAGGGACATGCGCTGATACTGGGCAATGGTTCGGACGAACTCATCACCCTGGTGTCGCTGGCCTGCGCGCTGCCGCCCACCGCCGATGGCCAGCGTCCGGTGGTGCTGGCACCTGTGCCGGGCTTCGTCATGTACGCCATGAGCGCGCAGCTCCAGGGGCTGGACTTCGTGGGCGTGCCGCTGACGCCGGACTTCGAGCTGGACGAAGCCGCCATGCTCGCCGCCATCGCGCGGCACCGGCCAGCCATCACGCACATCGCTTACCCGAACAACCCCACGGCCACGCTGTGGGACGCGGCGGTGGTGCAGCGCATCATCGACGCTGCAGCCACGGTGGGCGGCATCGTCGTCATGGACGAGGCCTACCAGCCTTTCGCCAGCCGCACCTGGCTGGACCGCATGCGTGCCGAGCCGCAGCGCAACAGCCATGTGCTGCTGATGCGCACGCTCAGCAAGTTCGGTCTGGCCGGCGTGCGTCTGGGTTACCTCATCGGCCCGGCCGCGCTGGTCGGCGAAATCGACAAGGTGCGTCCGCCCTACAACGTGAGCGTGCTCAACTGCGAGGCGGCGCTGTTTGCGCTGGAGCATGCCGAGGTGTTCGCCGAACAGGCCACCGAGCTGCGCGCGCAGCGCGGCGCGTTGATTGCGGCCCTGCGCGCCATGCCGGGCATTGAAAAATGCTGGGACAGCGAGGCCAATATGGTCCTGGTGCGCGTGCCAGACGCCGCCCGCACGTTTGCGGCCATGCGCGAGCGCAAGGTATTGATCAAGAACGTTTCTACAATGCACCCATTGCTGGTGAACTGCCTGCGCCTGACCGTGGGCTCCCACGATGACAATGCGATCATGCTGCAAGCACTCCAGGCCTCGTTATGACCTCTTCCGCACTTGTCCCTTCCGCATCCACCGACCGCACGGCCGAAGTCAGCCGCAACACCGCCGAGACACGCATCACCGTGCGCCTGAACCTCGACGGCACGGGCCAGTCCAGCCTGCACACCGGCATCGGGTTTTTTGACCACATGCTGGAGCAGATCGCGCGCCACGGCCTGATCGACCTCGAAGTGCACGCCGATGGCGACCTGCACATCGACGGTCACCACACCGTGGAGGACGTGGGCATCACCATCGGCCAGGCCTTTGCGCGCGCCGTGGGCGACAAGAAGGGCATCCGCCGCTATGGGCACGCCTACGTGCCGCTCGACGAGGCGCTCTCGCGCGTGGTCATCGATCTTTCGGGCCGCCCGGGCCTGGTGCTGAACATTCCGTTCACCAGCGGCATGATCGGCGCGTTCGACACCCAGCTCACGCACGAGTTCTTCCAGGGTTTCGTCAACCACGCGGGTGTGACGCTGCACATCGACAACCTGCGCGGCGTGAACGCGCACCACCAGTGTGAGACCGCGTTCAAGGCCTTCGCCCGCGCACTGCGCGCCGCTGTGGAGCGCGACCCGCGCAGCGCCGGCACCATTCCCTCGACCAAGGGTTCCCTCTAAATTTCAAGCCAAATCGGCCTCCAGCGCTTATCTGACATGCGCTAATAGCTATGAATTCAGTAGTAAAAACCGTGGCGGTGGTGGACTATGGCATGGGCAACCTGCGCTCTGTGTCGCAGGCCGTGCAGGCCGCCGCGCAGGGCACAGGCTGGACGGTCGTTGTCACCTCCCGGCCCGAAGACGTGCGCGCGGCCCAGCGCATCGTGCTGCCCGGTCAGGGCGCCATGCCTGATTGCATGCGCGAGCTGCGCGACTCGGGCCTGCGCGAATCGGTGTTGGAGGCCGCCGCCGCCAAGCCGATGTTTGGTGTGTGTGTGGGCATGCAGATGCTGCTCACGCACAGTGCCGAGGGCGACACGCCCGGCCTGAACCTGATCCCGGGCGAGGTCGTCAAGTTTGACCTGGCGGGCTGCACGCAACAGGACGGCAGCCGCTACAAGGTGCCGCAGATGGGCTGGAACACCGTGCGCCAGGTGCCGCACGACGGCGCCGTGCACCCGGTGTGGGCCGGTGTGCCGGACCAAAGCTATTTTTATTTTGTGCACAGCTTCTATGCCCGGCCGGGCGATCCACGCCACTGCGCGGGCGAGGCCGACTATGGCGGTGTGTTTGCCGCAGCCATTGCGCGCGATAATATTTTCGCCACGCAGTTTCACCCGGAAAAGAGCGCGGAGCACGGCCTGCAGCTATACCGCAACTTTCTGCACTGGAATCCGTGAGCCTGCTTTTTCGCTGTTTTTCTGTCACATTCTTGTTCCACCCCGTTCGGGCTGAGCCTGTCGAAGCCCACTTTTTCCCGAACCCACCATGCTTCTGATCCCCGCCATCGACCTCAAGGACGGCCACTGCGTTCGCCTCAAGCAAGGCGACATGGACCAATCGACCACCTTTGGCGAAGACCCGGCCGCCATGGCGCGCAAGTGGGTGGATGCGGGCGCGCGCCGTCTGCACCTGGTGGACCTCAACGGCGCCTTCGCGGGCAAGCCCAAGAACTACGCCGCGATCAAGGCCATCCTGAAAGAGGTAGGCGATGACATCCCGGTGCAGCTCGGTGGCGGCATCCGCGACCTCGACACCATCGAAAAATACATCGACGGCGGCCTGCGCTACGTCATCATCGGCACGGCGGCCGTGAAGAACCCCGGCTTCCTCAAGGACGCCTGCACCGCCTTTGGCGGCCACATCATCGTGGGCCTGGACGCCAAGGACGGCAAGGTCGCCACCGACGGCTGGAGCAAGCTGACCGGCCACGAGGTCGTGGACCTGGCCAAGAAGTTCGAGGACTGGGGCGTCGAATCCATCATCTACACCGACATTGGCCGCGACGGCATGCTCTCGGGCATCAACATCGACGCCACGGTCAAGCTGGCGCAGGCCCTCACCATCCCCGTCATCGCCTCGGGCGGCCTGGGCAGCATGCAGGACATCGAGCAGCTTTGCGCTGTTGAAGGCGAAGGCGTGGAAGGCGTGATTTGCGGTCGGGCCATCTATTCGGGTGACCTCGACTTCGCCGCCGCGCAGGCGCGCGCCGACGAACTGGCCAATGCCTGACCCTGCGTCCCAGCCGGGCCAGGCCGAAGCCTTTCGCGGCCAACCCTGCATCCGACTGCGCGCCGGCAATGGCGACACCGCCCTGGTGGCGCTGCACGGCGCCCAGGTGCTGTCCTGGGTGTCCGGCGGGCGCGAGCGCCTCTACCTGAGCCCGAACGCCGTGTTCGACGGCCAGGCCGCCATCCGCGGGGGCATTCCGCTGTGCTTCCCGCAGTTCAACCAGCGCGGCCCGCTGCCCAAGCATGGCTTCGCGCGCAATCTGACCTGGAGCGCCGACGACGCGCAGGCCGAGGCCAGCGCCACGCGCCTGGCGCTGCACCTGAGCGACGACGAGCGCACCCGCGCCTGGTGGCCGCAGGCCTTTGCCGCGCGGGTGGATGTGGTGCTGTCGGCAGGCCGGTTGCGGGTCGATTGCACCGTGCGCAACACGGGCGCCGTGGCCTGGGACTTCACCATCGCCCTGCACAGCTACCTGCGCGTGGACGACATCGCACAGGTGGGCCTGCAGGGCCTGGACGGCTGTGCGCGCTGGGACGCCGTCCAGGATGCGCGCGACACGCAGCAGGGCCCCATCACCTTCGCGGGCGAGTACGACAGCGTGTTCGCCGCGGCCACCGCTCCTTTGCTTCTGAACGACGGCGCGCACCGGCTGGAGATCGCCCAGAGCCCGGCCCTGGGCCAGACGGTGGTCTGGAACCCTGGCGCTGCGCTGTGCGCGCGCCTGCCCGATATCCCGGCCGATGGCCATGCCCACATGCTGTGCGTCGAGGCCGCCCAGATTGACACGCCGGTCGTGCTCGCGCCCGGTGCCACCTGGTCCGGCGGACAATGCCTGCGGGTGCCGTAAAACCTTTTTCTTTTTCTCCGGAGTTCCCATGCTGGCCAAACGCATCATCCCCTGCCTCGACGTCACCGGCGGCCGGGTCGTCAAGGGTGTGAACTTTGTCGAACTGCGCGACGCGGGCGACCCGGTGGAGATCGCCGCGCGCTACAACGCGCAAGGCGCCGACGAACTCACCTTCCTCGACATCACCGCCACCAGCGACGGGCGCGACCTGATCCTGCACATCATCGAAGCCGTGGCCAGCCAGGTCTTCATCCCGCTGACGGTGGGCGGTGGCGTGCGCACCGTGGACGATGTGCGCCGCCTGCTCAACGCGGGCGCGGACAAAACCAGCTTCAACTCTGCGGCCATCGCCAACCCCGACGTGATCAATGCCGCAAGCGCCAAGTACGGCGCGCAGTGCATCGTCGTGGCGATCGACGCCAAGCGCCGCAACGCCGAGGAGCAGACGCGCATTGGTGTTGACGGCCAGCCCGTGGGCGCCGGCTGGGACGTGTTCAGCCACGGCGGCCGCAAGAACACCGGCCTGGACGCGGTGCAGTGGGCCGCCGAGATGGCGCGGCGCGGTGCGGGCGAGATCCTGCTCACCAGCATGGACCGCGACGGCACCAAGGCGGGCTTCGATCTCGCGCTGACCCGCGCCGTTAGCGATGCGGTGGACGTGCCCGTGATCGCCTCGGGCGGTGTGGGTGACCTGGACCACCTGGCAGACGGCATCCAGATCGGCGGCGCCGACGCAGTGCTGGCGGCGAGCATCTTCCACTACGGTGAATACACCGTGGAGCAGGCCAAGCGGCATATGCGGGAGCGGGGGATTCCGGTGCGGCTGTAAGCCGGGCCGGGCTCGACGGGTTTGCGTTGCCCGCTGTTTTTGCCCGAATTTCCCATCAGGGCTCGGGAAGGCCGCAAGTGCGGTTGCGAGCCGGTTTTGGCCCGTCTGAGGGCTTGCGGAAGGGGCCATAGACGACCAAGAGGGCTCAAGATGACGCCCAAGGTGCCGCTGGTGCCCCAGCAGCTGGGGGTGCCCCAGGAAAAATTGCGCCTGGCACCGTGCTGACTGCGTGAAAGCGGGGTCCGCAAAAGCCCCACAGCCTTTCCTTCAATCAATCAATCACCGTAGCAACTATCAAAATTATAGCTACCAGCGCTTTATCCATAAGCGCCAGAGCCCCAAAAGTCTGTCAAATCAATGCACGCGCATGCCTGGCTGCGCACCGGGCCACGGGTTGAGCACGTAGATGCCGGGGTTGGCCTTCTCGTTGCCATGGCTGGCGGCCAGCACCATGCCCTCGGACACGCCGAACTTCATCTTGCGTGGCGCCAGGTTGGCCACCATGACGGTGAGCTTGCCCACCAGATCGGCCGGCTGGTAGCTGCTGGCGATGCCGCTGAACACGTTGCGCGTGCGGCCCTCGCCCACGTCGAGTGTGAGGCGCAGCAGCTTGGTCGAGCCTTCCACGGCCTCGCAGTTGACGATCTGCGCGATGCGCAGGTCGATCTTGGCGAAGTCGTCGATGGTGATGGTGGGGGCCAGTTCTTCGCCGCCGGGCGCTACGGTTTCGGTAGCTGCTGGCGCTTGTTCCGTCTGGGCTGGGGGCTCGAACAATGCCTCAAGTTGCTTCACGTCCACGCGCTGCATCAGGTGTTTGTACTCGCCGATCCCATGGCCTTTGCCAAGCGCGGTCTGCGCGTCGGCGAAGGTGAAGGGCGCGACTTTCAGGAAGGCCTCGACCTGCGCGGCCAGCGCTGGCAGCACGGGCTTGAGCAGGATGGTGAGCACGCGGAAGGCTTCGATGCAGGTGGTGCACACGTCCTGCAGGCGGCCTTCCATGCCTTCTTGCTTGGCCAGTTCCCAGGGCTTGTTCTGGTCCACGTAGGCGTTCACGCGGTCGGTCAGCAGCATGGTCTCGCGCAGGGCCTTGCCATATTCGCGCTCGGCCAGCAGCTCGATGATGGAGGGCGCCACGGTGCGCAGGTGCTCCAGCAGCGCGTCGCCGTCGGCCGACACTTCGCCGAGCTGGCCGCCAAAGCGCTTGCTGATGAAGCCCGCCGCGCGGCTGGCGATGTTGACGTACTTGCCGATCAGGTCGCTGTTGACGCGCAGCATGAAGTCTTCGGCGTTGAAATCGATGTCTTCGTTGCGGCTGCTCAGCTTGGTGGCCAGGTAGTAGCGCAGCCACTCGGCATTCATGCCCAGGCCCAGGTACTTGAGCGGGTCCAGGCCGGTGCCCCGGCTCTTGCTCATCTTCTCGCCGTTGTTCACCGTGAGGAAACCGTGCACGAACACCGAGTCGGGCACCTTGCGGCCGCTGAACTTGAGCGTGGCGGGCCAGAACAGGGTGTGGAAGGTGACGATGTCCTTGCCGATGAAGTGGTACTGCTCCAGCGCCGGGTCGGCCATGTAGGCCTCGTAGTCCTGGCCGCGCTTGGCGAGCAGGTTCTTAAGCGAGGCGAGATAACCGATGGGCGCGTCCAGCCACACATAGAAGTACTTGCCCGGCGCGTCGGGGATCTCGATGCCGAAGTAGGGCGCGTCGCGCGAGATGTCCCAGTCGCCCAGGCCTTCGCTGGTGCTGCCGTCGGGGTTGGTGCGCACGGTGAACCATTCGCGCACCTTGTTGGCCACTTCGGTCTGCAGGCGGCCGCTTTGCGTCCAGTCTTCCAGAAAGGCCACGCAGCGCGGGTCGGACAGCCTGAAGAAAAAATGCTCCGAGTGCTTGAGCACCGGCTTGGCGCCCGAGAGCGCGGAATAGGGGTTGATGAGGTCGGTTGGCGCGTAGACGGCGCCGCAGTTTTCGCAGTTGTCGCCGTACTGGTCTTTGGTATGGCACTTGGGGCACTCGCCCTTGATGAAGCGGTCGGGCAGGAACATGTTCTTCTCGGGGTCGAAGAATTGCTCGATGGTGCGCGTCTCGATCAGGCCGTTGGCCTTGAGGCCGCGGTAAATGTCCTGGGCCAGCTCGTGGTTTTCTGGTGCGTCGGTGCTGTGCCAGTTGTCGAATTCGATGTGAAAACCGTCGAGGTACTGCTTGCGACCGGCGGCAATGTCGGCCACAAACTGCTGCGGCGTCTTGCCGGCTTTCTCGGCGGCGATCATGATGGGCGCGCCGTGCGTGTCGTCGGCGCCGACGAAGTTCACCTCGTTGCCCAGCAGCCGCTGCGTGCGCACCCAGATATCGGCCTGGATGTATTCCATGATGTGGCCGATGTGGAAGTTGCCGTTGGCGTAGGGCAGGGCGGTGGTGACGAAGAGTTTGCGTGCGGGCATGGTGCGGCTCTCAAAGCGGGTTCGCCTTTTTGGCGGAACCTGTGATTTTACGGGCGGGTCCCGCAGGCGTCAGGCCAGCCTGGGCAAGGGCGGCAGGTGCTGGGCACAATCCGCGCCACAACAACACCGAGGAGACCACCATGTTCAAGAAGCTGCTCATCACGCTGGGGGCCGTAACCCTGTCGGGCCTGGCTTACCTGCTGGCCTGGCCAGTGCCCATTGCGCCAGTCGCCTGGCAGGCCCCGGCCTCGCCCGGCTACCAAGGGGTGCATGCGCCCAACCAGCGCCTCGCGAACCTGCAGAGGATCGACCTGGGTAGCGAAATCGGCCCCGAGCACATCGCCTTTGGCAGGGACGGCAAGCTCTACACCACGGTGGCCAGCGGCAACATCCTGCGCATGAACGCCGATGGCTCGGAACAGGAAGTGTTCTTCAACACCGGCGGCCGGGTGCTGGGTTTCGACTTCGATGCGGCAGGGAACCTGATTGCGGCCGATGCCGTGAAGGGTCTGCTGTCGATTTCTCCCCAAGGCCAGGTGCAGGTGCTGGCCGACCGCGTGAACGGCGACCCCATCCGCTACGCCGACGCCGTGGTGGTGGCGATGAATGGCAAGATCTACCTGAGCGACGCCTCCACCCGTTTCGCGCCCAAGGACTGGGGCGGCACCTTCGAGGCCAGCGTGCTCGACATCCTGGAGCAGTCCGCCACCGGCCGCGTGCTCGAATACGACCCGGCCTCCCGCGCGGTGCGCGTGGTGGCCAAGGGCTTGAGCTTCGCCAACGGCGTGGCGCTGAGCAGCGACGAGCAGCACCTGTTCGTCAACGAAACCGGCAAGTACCGCGTCTGGAAGATCGCCGTGGGCGCGCAGGATGTGGACATCGCCCAGGGTGGGAATGCACAGGCCCAGGTGCTGCTGGACAACCTGCCGGGCTACCCCGACAACCTCATGCGCGGGCTCGATGGCAAGATCTGGCTGGGCTTTGCCAAGCCGCGCAACCCCACCATCGACGGCATGGCTGACAAGCCCTGGCTGCGCGCGCTGACGCTGCGCCTGCCGCGCGCGCTCTGGCCCATCCCCAAGGCCTACGGCCATGTGATTGCCTTCACCGAGGACGGCAAGGTGGTGGCCGACCTGCAGGACCCCTCGGGCGCCTACCCCGAGACCACCGCCAT
>JANJVG010000191.1 GCA_024710165.1 Burkholderiaceae bacterium | reverse complement strand
CACCGCCCCGTGGCCGACCAGGGCGTGACGCGCGAGCGCATCGCCAACGCGCGCATCCTGATCGACCAGGCGCGCTTCTTGGTGCTCAACGCTGCCTACATGATGGACATCGTGGGCAACAAGGTGGCCAAGAAGGAAATCGCCATGATCAAGGTGGCCGCGCCCAGCATGGCCTGCCAGGTGATCGACTGGGCCATGCAGGTGCATGGCGGCGCGGGCGTGAGCGACGACTTCCCGCTCGCCGCCGCCTACGCCAGCGCGCGCACGCTGCGTTTTGCCGACGGCCCCGACGAGGTGCACCGCAACCAGATCGGCAAGATGGAACTGGCCCGGTACCTGAAGTAACCCCCCCTGAGTCGCTTCGCGCCTTCCCCCCAGGGGGACGACGCCCGTGGCCGGGCCAGGCCCGTTCCACGGCGTCCGCTGGCATGGCCTGCTCCGCGGCCTTCTGACCCGTGGCGCGGCGCCAGTGCCACACGCCTACGGGCGGCGATGCACCACGGATCACTGAAACCCCATAGCCAACGAATCACCCATGTCCGACCGCCATTTCGCCCACTGGCCGCGCATGCTGCCGCGCCACCTCACCGTGCCCGCCACGCACCTCTACCGCAACATCGAAGTCTCGGCCATGCGCTACCCCGACAAGGCGGCGCTGGTGTTCTACGATTCGGTCGTTTCCTACGCCCGCCTGCAGGACGAAACCGAGCGCCTGGCGGCCCACCTGCAGCAGGTGTGCGGCGTGCGCAAGGGCGACCGCGTGCTGCTCTACATGCAGAACAGCCCACAGTTCGTCATCGGCTTCTACGCCATCCTGCGTGCCGACGCGGTGGTCGTGCCGGTGAACCCGATGAACCTCACCGAGGAACTGCGCCATTACGTGAGCGACGCCGGTGCCCGCACCATTGTTGCGCCGCAAGACCTGTTCGCCCAGGTGCGGCCGCTGCTGCGCGAAGGCCTGGCTGCCGCCGCGGCCGATCCCGCCGCGCCCGGCCTGCGCCATGCCGTGGTGGCGGCCTACAGCGACTACCTCACCGCACCCACCGATCTGCCGGTGCCGACCTTCGTGCATGCGCCGCGCGAGCCTGTCACCGAGCCCGGCGCCGTGCCCTGGACGGACGCACTGGCCGCCGGCCTGCGCCCCGCGCCCATACAGGCCGGCCCCGACGACCTGGCCGTGATGCCCTACACCTCGGGTACCACGGGCCACCCCAAGGGCTGCATGCACACGCACCGCAGCGTGATGTACAACACCGTCGCCGGCACGCAGTGGCTGGGCACGCCGCAGGACGCGGTGTCGCTGGTGGTGCTGCCGCTGTTCCACGTCACCGGCATGCAGAACGGCATGAACGGCTCGCTCTACGTGGGCGCCACCATCGTGCTGCTGCCGCGCTGGGACCGCGACGCCGCCGCGCAGCTCATCGGGCGCTACCGCGTCACGGGCACGCAGATGATCGTGACCATGGTGGTGGACCTGCTGTCCAACCTGCGCCTGGCCGAATACGACCTCTCCAGCATCTGCCGCCTGAGCGGCGGCGGTGCGGCCATGCCCGAGGCCGTGGCCACGCGGCTCAAGGAGCTGTGCCGGCTCGACTACATCGAAGGCTATGGCATGTCCGAAACGATTGCGCCCACGCATATCAACCCGCCCGAGCGGCCCATGAAGCAGTGCCTGGGCATCCCGATCTTCGACGTGGACGCCCGCGTGGTCGACCCGGCCACGCTGGCCGAACTGCCCCCGGGCGAGGTGGGCGAAATCATCGTGCACGGCCCGCAGGTCATGCAGGGCTACTGGGGCCAGCCCCAGGCCACCGAAGCCGCCTTTGTCACCCTGGACGGCAAACGCTTTCTGCGTACCGGCGACCTGGCCCGCACCGACGAGCACGGCTACTTTTACATGGTGGACCGGATCAAGCGCATGATCAATGCCAGCGGCTTCAAGGTGTGGCCGGCCGAGGTGGAAGCGCTGATGTACGCCCACCCCGCCATCCAGGAGGTCTGCGTGATCGCCGCGCGCGACGAGCGCCGGGGCGAGACGGTGAAGGCCGTGGTGGTGCTGCGCGAGGCCTTCAAGGGCCAGGTGAGCGAGCAGGAAATCGTCGACTGGGCACACGGCCACATGGCAGCCTACAAGAGCCCGCGGATCGTGCAGTTTGCCGACAGCCTGCCCAAATCGGGCACCGGCAAGGTGCAGTGGCGCGCATTGCAGGAGCAGGAGCCTGCACGCACCGCCGGGTGACCTGCCTCGCACACCATCGCAAATCGCTCTATTTATGATAGCTGTCAGCGATTACACATCAAGGGATGGAGGCCAAAAATGCTTGAAACCATGAACCCTGAGGCCCTCGCCCGCCTGCGCTCCGCGCTGCAAACCCATGTGGACCAGGGCCTGCTGCCCGGCGCCGTGGCCCTGGTGCACCACCGGGGCCAGACCGTGCTGCACGAGGCCGTGGGCCACCAGCGCCCGCCCTCCGCCGAAACGGCAGCGCCCGCCATGGCGCCGGACACGGTGTTTCGCATCTACTCGATGACCAAGCCCATCGCCTCGCTGGTGGCGATGATGGCGATGGAAGAAGGCCGCCTGCTGCTGTCGCACCCGGTGGCCCACTACCTGCCCGCCTTTGCGGCGCAGCAGGTGTACGACCCGGCCACCGGCACCACCGCCCCCGCCCCGCGCGAGGCCACCGTGCACGATCTGCTGCGCCACACCGCCGGCCTGAGCTACGCCTGGGAGGCGGGCGCCGTGCCCGATGCCTACCGCGCCGCACGCATCGGCTCGCGCCGCCACAGCAACGCCGAACTGGCCGCCGCGCTGGGGCCGCTGCCGCTGGTGCACGCGCCCGGCAGCTGCTGGGAGTACAGCCGCGCCACCGATGTGCTGGGTGCCGTGCTGGAGGTGATCGAAGGCGAACCCTTGGGCGCCATCCTGCAGCGCCGCGTGTTCGGCCCGCTGGGCATGCACGACACCGGTTTTTCGGTACCCGCAGCGCAGCAGCACCGCCTGGCCGAGCCGTTTGCGCGCGACCCGCAGACCGGTCTGGATGTGGCGCTCATCGATGTCACCGCCCCGCCCACGTTCGAATCGGCCGGTGGCGGGCTGGTGTCCACCGCCAGCGACTACGCGCGCTTTCTGCAACTGATGCTGGGCCGGGGCAC
>JANJVG010000166.1 GCA_024710165.1 Burkholderiaceae bacterium | reverse complement strand
CCTGGCCGACATGGTGGGCCTGGACGTGTGCCTGGCCGTGATGGATGTGTACCTGGCCGAGTTTGGCGACAGCAAGTACCGCGCCGCCCCGCTGCTGCGCGAAATGGTGGCCGCCGGCCGCCTGGGCCGCAAGACGGGCCGGGGCGTGTACCAGTACTGACCCACACCAACCAGAGCCGCGGCGCGGCGGCCTTTGCGCGGGAGCCCTGGTCGGGAGCGCCCTTCGCAGAGGCTCTGCTGGAAATTTTGGCGTCCCCCGGGGCGCCTTTTTTTGCGCAAAAATCCCCATAGATGGCATGGTTTTTTGTTAACTTAAATGCACGCAATTCAATTGCACGCAATACTTATACCCATGCCAACGCACTGCCCGCCCACCAGCCCCAGCCCAGCCGCCCTGCACCTGGACCACCAGCTGTGCTTTGCGCTGTATTCGGCCTCGCTGGCGATGACCAAGCTCTACAAGCCGCTGCTGGACGCTATCGGCCTGACGTATCCACAGTACCTCGTAATGCTGGTGCTGTGGGAGCAGGACGGCCCCACGGTGTCGGAGTTGGGCGAGCGCCTGAGCCTGGACTCGGGCACGCTCACGCCGCTGCTCAAGCGCATGGAATCGGCCGGGCTGGTGAAGCGCCAGCGCGATGCCCAGGACGAGCGCCGCGTGCACATTGCCCTCACCAGCACCGGGCAGGCGCTGCGGGCGCAGGCCGAGGCCATCCCCGCATGCATCCTGGCGCGCAGCCACACCCCGCTGCACAAGGTGCAGACGCTCACACGCCAGATCCAGACGCTGCGCGACCACCTGGCCCGCTGAAGTTTTCCCTCCCGCCCCTGCACGGGGCAATACCACCGAAAGGCACGCACCATGACCACCCTCGACAAAGTCCTCTACACCGCCCGCGTCCACACCACCGGGGGCCGCGAAGGCACCTCGCGCAGCGACGACGGCCGCCTGGATGCCACCCTGTCTTCGCCCGGCACCTCGGGCACGGGCACCAACCCCGAGCAGCTGTTTGCTGCCGGCTACTCGGCCTGCTTCATCGGCGCACTCAAGGCCGTGGGCGGTATGCAAAAAATTGCCATCCCGCAGGACGTGGCCGTGGACGCCGAAGTAGACCTCGGCCCCATCACCGGCGGCTATGGCATTGCCGCGCGCCTGACGGTGCACCTGCCCGGCATGGAGCGCGCCGCCGCCCAGACGCTGGTGGACGCCGCCCACAAGGTTTGCCCGTATTCCAACGCCACGCGCGGCAACATCGACGTGACGTTGACCCTGGCCTGACCCCGGTGTCGCGCAGGCGGCCCGCCGGGCTTGAGCCCGGGCGCCGCTTGCCCTACCGTTGCCGCATGAACACCAGCACCCTGCTCGTGCGCCAGGACGCCCTGGCCACCACCACTTTGCGCCATACCGAACCCGCCGCGCTGGCCGACGGCCAGGTGCGCGTGCGCGTCGATCGCTTTGCGCTCACCGCCAACAACATCACCTACGCCGCCATGGGCGAGATGCTGGAGTACTGGCGCTTCTTCCCCTCGGGCGAGGCGGGCTGGGGCATCGTGCCCGTGTGGGGCTTTGGCACGGTGACCGAGTCGCTGCACCCCGATGTGGCCGTGGGCGAGCGGCTCTACGGCTACTGGCCGATGGCAACCGAGGCGGTGCTTCAA
This sequence comes from Burkholderiaceae bacterium, assembly GCA_024710165.1. GTDB lineage: Bacteria > Pseudomonadota > Gammaproteobacteria > Burkholderiales > Burkholderiaceae_C > Simplicispira. Next base: position 6,087 of record JANJVG010000166.1, on the reverse strand, counting down.
CCCCACAAGGCGTCCAGCACGGGGTTCAGCGACGGCGCCGCGCACCGCGCCGGGCTGCACGCCGTCTACAACCATTACCTGCGCTGCGACGCGGACCCGTTTTACCGCCCCGACACCGAAGACATCCAGGCCCTGCTGCGCCCGCTGTTCATCACCTCTTGGCTGATTGACGACTTTCTGGCCGATCAGAATTTCTACGGCGCGGGCACGCTGCTGCTGTCCAGCGCCTCAAGCAAAACCGCCTACGGCACGGCCTTCCAGCTCGCGCAGCGTGCGGGCGTGCAGGTGGTGGGCCTCACGTCCCAGGCCAACCGTGCCTTTTGCGAGAGCCTGGGCTGCTACCACCGCGTGCTGGCCTACGAAGACCTGGAGCAGATTGCCGCCGACACCCCCTGCGTGTACATCGACTTTGCGGGCAGCGTGGCGCTGCGCCAGCGCATCCACCAACATTGCACGCAACTGGCCTACAGCTGCGCCGTAGGCGCCAGCCATGTGGGCGACCTGGGCGGCGCGGGGCAGTTGCCCGGCCCGCGCGCGGTCATGTTCTTTGCCCCCGCGCAGGTGAAAAAGCGCACCGCCGAATGGGGCGTGCAGGGCCTGAACGAGCGCCTGGTGACTGCCTGGCAGGCCTTCACCACCGCCGTGCAGGCGCCGCCCCAGCCCTGGATTGCGGTGCAGCAGCACAATGGCCCGCAGGCCACGCAGGCGCTGTTCCACGAGCTGCTGCGCGGCCAGGGCGACCCGAGGCTGGGGCACACGGCCAGCATGCAGCCGTGAACTGCGCCCGCCAGAGTTAACTGGGCGTCAGCAGCGCAGGCTGAGCCGCAGGCGCGCGGGCCTGCGCGTACGAAGGCTGCTGCGCCACACCGTCCAGCTTGAAGCGACCCACCAGGCGTTCGAGCACGGCCGCCTGTTCGCTCATGGCACCGGCGGCGGCGGCGCTTTCTTCCACCAGGGCGGCGTTCTGCTGGGTCATCTGCTCCAGCTCACCCACGGCGGCGTTCACCTGCTGCATGTCGCGGCTTTGCTCGGCCGTGCTGGCGGTGATCTCCTCGATGATGCCGCTGACGCGCTGCACCGACTGCACGATCTCCTGCATGGTCTGCCCGGCACGGTCCACCAGCGCCGTGCCGGCCTCCACGTTCTCCACCGAGGCGGAAATCAGCGCCTTGACCTCGCGCGCGGCCTCCGCCGAGCGCCCGGCCAGCGAGCGCACCTCGCTGGCCACTACCGCAAAGCCGCGCCCCTGCTCCCCGGCACGGGCGGCTTCCACGGCAGCGTTCAGCGCCAGGATGTTGGTCTGGAAGGCAATGCCGTCGATCACGGCAATGATGTCCACGATCTTTTTGGACGAGTGGTCGATGCGGTGCATGGTCTGCACCACCTCGCTCACCGACTGGCCGCCGCTTTGCGCCACGGTGTAGGCCGAAGCCGCCAGCGCGTTGGCCTCGCGTGCCGAAGCAGCCGACTGGCCGACGGCGCTGTTGAGATGGTCCAGCGTGGACGACGCACGCTGCAGGTTGGCCGCCGTGGCCTCGGTGCGGTTGGACAGGTCGTGGTTGCCATGGGCGATTTCCACGCTGGCTGCGCCAATGCTGCCTGCCGAGCGCTGCACCTGCCCCACCAGCTCGGCCAGGGAGTGCGACATCTGATCGAGCGCGCGCAGCACCTCGCCCATTTCATCCTGCCGGTCGGTGCTGATGTGCAACGTCAGGTCGCCCGCGCCAATGGAGCGCGCCACCTGGGTGATGTAGGCCAGCGGCTCGGTCACGCTGCGCTGCACCAGCCGCGTGCCGATGCACACCGCCAGGATGATGATGGCCATGATGCCCGCCACGCCCCACACGGTTTTCAGGCGCTCGGTGCCCGCCTTGTCGCGCAACTCGGTGGCGCCACGCTCGGTCAGGCGCACCATGTCCTGCTGCGCGCTCTGAAACGCCTTGAGCTTGCCCTGGGTGTCGCCCTGGATGTGGGCCTGCAGCGCGCTGGCGTCGCCCGCCGCCTTGAGCTTTTGCGCCGCTTCCAGCGAGGCCTTCAGCGCCTGCGCCTGCTGCGTGGCTGCGTCCAGCGCCGCGCGCTCCATCGTGGCGGTGAGCAGTGAGCCCAGCGCCGATTGCACCTGCGCCAGCTCCTGCTGGTCTTGCTCCTGCCCGCCCTGCAGCAGGGCGGCCGAGGCCTCATCGGCTGCCAGCGCCGCGCCCAGGGTGCGCAGCGCCTGCGCCTCGGCCAGCCCACGCCAGCGCGCGGCGAGCTCCAGCTTGCTTTGCTGATCGGACTGCTCCTTGACCGTGATGGCCTGCGACTTCACCGTGCGCACCGCCGAGCCTGTGGACATGAGTACCAGGCCGAGACTCACCGCAATTGCAGGCAGCCAGATCTTGGTTTTGATGCTCAACGCCATTCGCCACTCCTTACAGTTCCGTACGCGGAATCACCTCCGCATGTAACAAAGTATGGCATGGCCGTGGAAGCGGTGACCGCGTCCGACAGCCTGCTGGGCTCAATCCGTGGTTTCTGTGTGCGTGGGCGGGTGTCCCGCCTCGGCCAGCGCCGCGGCCATGTCGGCCGGGTCCATCATGCGCGTGTGCTCGGCCCAGGCCTGTTGCAGGGCCAGGTGCACTCCGGCGTTGCTGATGCAGGGCAGGTCTTGCAGTTCGAACATCACCGCATCGGCGTCGGCCTGGGTGAGCAGTGTGGGCAGGGTGAAGGTGGTGACAGGCATGGGAATTCACGGTTTCATTCGGTCTGCCACATGATTTCGTTGCGCCGGAACATGGGCAAGGTCCACGGTGGGTTGTAGCGTGCCAACTGCGGGCTACCCACGGTTTGGGTGTTGCGCTCGGCCAGCCAGGCCATCAGTTCTTCCGTCCTTTGTTGGACGACGGCTTCGGTGTTGACGCCGGAGTAACGCAGCACCGCCCAGGTGGTGGCCGGCACCTCGCGCAAACGCACGGCAGGGTTGTTGGGCTTGGGCAAGGTGGCCAGGGTGTAGCCTGCGGGCATCACAAAATGCACGCGCCAGCGTTGGGCGCCCTGCAGGCGCAGCGGGTTCGCGCCCGCAGGGTCGGCAGACGGCAGGGGCTGCAAGCCCACCGGCGCTGTCATGGCGATTTTTTGCGACGCCGCTGGAGCAGAAGAGCCCGTGGCGGGGCTGAGGGGCTCCAGGGTCACTGGGGCCGTCATCGCAATTTTTTCGGAGCCCTGCGCAGTGCTGGAGGCCACGGCCACATTGTTGCCAAAGATGTAATCCGCAATGGCGCGAAAACCCTTGCCGGAGGCCGCATCCATGTCCCCTTCGACCGTGGTCTCGGCAACGATGTAAGGCGCGTAGCGGCGCAGCTCGATCGAGCCATGAACGGACAACGTTTCGTAGGCAGGTTCTTCAGTGGCCATGGCGTTTTGCCCCCACAGGCCCAACGCCAAGGCGAGGGCCCCCATTGCTTTGATGGGCGTGCTGCCCACGCTTGGAATCAGCTGCATACCCACAAACTCCCATATGTCACGAACCGCCGCCATACCCAGTGTGTGGCAGCCATCCGCGGACGTTCGGACATTGCATCACAGATCGAATGGCGCGGTGCGCCTGGGGGCAAGGCGGCACCCGCCAGCGACAATCGCCCCATGCACCCCACCGCCGACACCGCACCGCTCCACCCCTTCGCCACCCTCACGCCCGACGCCGTGCTCGACGCCCTGGCCAGCGTGGGCCTGTATGGCGACGGGCGGCTGATGGCCCTGTCGTCCTACGAAAACCGCGTGTACCAGGCCACGCTGGAAGACGGCAGCCGCGTGGTCGCCAAGTTCTATCGCCCGGAGCGCTGGAGCGAAGCGCAGATTCTGGAAGAACACGCCTTCGCCGCCGAGCTCATGGCCGCCGAAGTGCCCGCCGTGGGCCCCCTGGTGCTGGACGGCCGCACGCTGCACCCGCACGGGGGCTTTCAGTTCTCGGTCAGCCCCTGGCGCGGCGGGCGCCAGCCCGAGCTGGACGACTTCGAGGTGCTCGAATGGATCGGCCGCTTCCTCGCGCGCATCCACGCCGTGGGTGCCGCACGGCCTTTCACGCACCGCCCGGCGCTGGACCTGCAAAACTTTGGCACCGAACCGCGCGACTGGCTGCTGGAACACGCCCTGATCCCGCTCGACGTGCAATCGGCGTGGCGCGATGCCTGCAGTACCGCTCTTGATTTGATAGCTGCCAGCGCTTTGCAGGAAAGCGCTGGAGGCCATTTTGGCTTGAAAAATGCCACCATGCTGCGCCTGCACGGCGACTGCCACCCCGGCAACATCCTGTGGACGCCGCTCGACGAATGGGGCCGTGGCGGCCCGCACTTTGTGGACCTGGACGACGCCCGCATGGGCCCGGCGGTGCAGGACCTGTGGATGCTGCTGTCGGGCGACCGGCGCCAGCGCCAGCATCAGCTCGGCGCCCTGCTCGACGGGTACGAGCAGTTCCGCCCCTTCGACCGCCGCGAGCTGGCCCTGATCGAGCCGCTGCGCACCCTGCGCCTGATCCACTACAGCGCGTGGCTGGCCCGCCGCTGGGAAGACCCGATCTTCCCCATCAACTTCCCCTGGTTCGGCACCAGCGACTACTGGCGCGGGCAGGTGGACATGCTGCACGAGCAGATCGAGGCCATGCAGGAGGAGCCGTTGGTGGCGTGAGGGCGGGAGGCGGAAATCGGCCAGGAGTGGCCGACCGTCAAACGGGTAAGCAGTCGTTCAACGCCGAAAGTAAGCCGCCCGCCGAAGGCGGGTCGGCTTGACTGCACAGTTAGACCCAGAAGCCAAAACAGAAACCACTGAATTGACGACGGGCGCACACTGCGAAAAAGCACTGCGTCACGGAAGCGACGCAATGCTTGAAATTGGTGAGTGACGACAGGACTTCCACCTGCGAATTCCTTTCGGTGATTAACCGAACGAGGGGCTGCACTTCCCCTCCTTGCCCGCCACTCGAAAAAATGAATGCCATATATGTGGCTAACGTAGAAGTGACCGGCGCTGCGCGGCTTCATCGCGCAGCGTCCAGAGAGCGAAGCGAACGGGGTCGACTGCCGGGTTAGCGCTCATTGCCCACCCGTCATTTTCAACGCGCTACGTATTAGCTCCCAGCGGTTACGGTACAAGTGGAGATCAGGGAACTTTGAAAAGCTCACTTTTCCCCAGCCTTCGGTTCTGGGTAATGCCTGCGCAACTTGCACGGGAAGAATGAAATATTCCGGTGGGCTGGCTTCGGTTTTTCCATCCCTGGAACCCCGGTTGAGGAGAGCGATAACGACAAAGTCGCATTCGAAGTTGTTGATGATGAAACCTTCCGCCTTTGATCGCCAGCGACTCTTCACTTGAATTCGCGCGGAAAGATTTTTCTCGGCATTGACTGCAACCAAGTCATAGCCTTTCATGTTCGTGTAACTCTTGAACGCAGGAATGCCTTCGATCAGCAGGTTTCCGAGCACCAGAAACTCTGCGCCGGCGGATTCTAATTGCGTATTCTGACGAGCCATGACCGTGGGCGCTAACGCTTGAGTTAAGCCGCGCCGCGAAGCGGCGTCGGCTTGAACGAATTGTTAGACATTATTTGCCGACTACCTTGGTGATCTCGCCTTTCACGTAGTGAACAAATTCTTCCAACTGATCTGCGCGGGAGGCCAAGCGATCTTCTTCTTGTCCAAGATAAGCCTGTCTAGCTTCAAGTATGACGGGCTGATACTGGGCCGGCAGGCGCTCCATTGCCCAGTCGGCAGCGACATCCTTCGGCGCGATTTTGCCGGTTACTGCGCTGTACCAAATGCGGGACAACGTAAGCACTACATTTCGCTCATCGCCAGCCCAGTCGGGCGGCGAGTTCCATAGCGTTAAGGTTTCATTTAGCGCCTCAAATAGATCCTGTTCAGGAACCGGATCAAAGAGTTCCTCCGCCGCTGGACCTACCAAGGCAACGCTATGTTCTCTTGCTTTTGTCAGCAAGATAGCCAGATCAATGTCGATCGTGGCTGGCTCGAAGATACCTGCAAGAATGTCATTGCGCTGCCATTCTCCAAATTGCAGTTCGCGCTTAGCTGGATAACGCCACGGAATGATGTCGTC
>JANJVG010000154.1 GCA_024710165.1 Burkholderiaceae bacterium | reverse complement strand
GTGGCGTCCAGCGCTTGTTCGATCCAGGCCGGATCCAACAGCGCGCTCAACTCGGTTATCCCGTTGGCAGGCAATGCCTCCAACGTCTCGTTCAGGGTGGTTTGCAGCAGGCTCAAACCAAAAAGGGAACATGTTGAACATGTTCCCTTTTTAGACCAGATCAGCTTCGCATTGGCTTAACTGACTGGCATTGGCCTCGAGGGCCGGTTTTTTTTCGTCTGCCCGCAAGAAATAGACCAACGAGGCCAGGACAATAGCCGAACCAGGAGGAATTCCCGTGTCGCCATCACTCTCTTCGGGCACCGACTTCGAGCACATGTTCGATCTGGCGCCCACATCGCTGTGGCTGGAGGACTTCAGCGCCCTCAAGCGACTTTTCGATGCCTGGCGCGCCGAGGGCGTGACCGATCTGCGTGAGCACCTGGCGCAAGATCCGGCCCGGGTGCGCCAGTGCATCGCCTGCTACAAGGTCTTGCAGGTCAACCAGCGCACCCTGGAGCTTTTTGCTGCATCCAGCCAGACCGAACTGATGGAGAACCTGGACAAGGTTTTTCGTGGCGACATGCAGACCCAGGTGGCCCATGAGCTGTCGCAGCTGTGGACCGGCTCGCCGGAGTTCTCCAACCAGACGGTGAACTACGCGCTGGATGGGCGGCGTCTGGATGTCAAAATCCGGGCGCGTATCCTTCCCGGGCACGAAGCTACGTGGAGCCGGGTGCTGGTTTCGCTGGATGACGTCACTTCCCAGGTGCGGAGCGCCCACCAGTTGCAGCGCAGCGAGCGCTATGCGCGCGACCTGTTCGAGCATTCGCCGGTCTCGCTGTGGGTCGAGGATTTTTCCGCCGTCAAGCGCCTCATGGACGAGGTGCGCGCACAGGGCATTCAGGATTTCAAGACCTTCATCAAGGTGCATCCGGAATTCGTTTCGCGATGCATGCAGGAGATACGGGTCATCGACGTCAATCAGATGACGCTGCAGATGTTCGGTGCCGTGAGCAAGGACGAACTGCTGAACAACATCGGGCGTGTTTTCCGGGGTGAGATGCACGATTCGTTCGCCGAGCAGCTTCAGGATCTGTGGGACGGAAAAATGTTCCAGCAGCGCGAAGTGGTCAACTATGCGTTGTCTGGCGAGCCTGTGTACATCCACATGCAGTTTTCGGTGCTGGAGGACCACCAGGAGCACTGGGGACTGGTGCTGCTCTCGCTGGTGGATATCACCGCACGCAAGAAAGCCGAGGCCTACCTCGAATACCTGGGCAAGCACGATGTGCTCACCCAGCTGCGCAACCGCACGTTCTACGTCGAGGAACTCAACCGTATCACGCGTAAGGGGCCCTGGCCTTTGAGTGTCATCACCATCGACCTCAATGGCCTCAAGGTGATCAACGACGAGCATGGACATGCTGCCGGCGATACGCTGCTGCGACGCGTGGGCGAGGTTCTGACCAAGGCTGTGGAGCCCTCGGTGTGCGCGGCGCGCATCGGCGGTGACGAGTTCACCGTTTTGCTCCCGGGCATGGATGAGCGTGGGGCTCAGGCGGTACAGGACCGCATCGTCTCGATGGTGGAAATCAACAACCAGTTCTATCCCGGGCAGCCCTTGAGTCTGGCCATCGGTCTGGCCTGCTGCACGTCAGGAGACCAGGTGGAAGCGACCCTGCACCGAGCTGATCAGGCCATGTACGCAGAGAAACAGCGCTACTACCACGAGCGCGGACTGGAGCGCCGGCGGATGGGTTAACGTAGTTTCGCTCCCGGGGTAGGCGTCTTTGCGGCTGCGCCCTTCCAAACATGGCTTGATGGACTTGCTCCATCCAGACCTCGTCCGGGTCATCCAGGATGGGCTGTCTGGCGTCCGATTTCCGGCCAGCGGTGGTGCAGGTAAAGCCAGGCCAGCAGCCCGATGCCCATCATGAGTAGCGACGCCGTGGCCAGCAGAACGGTGGAATGCATGACGAGGGGCGCAACCACGCCCGCCACCAGTCCATTGGCAGTGGAGCCCACAAAGGCCTGCAGTGACGATGCCATGCCACGACGCTCGGGGTAAAGGTCCAGCACCAGAAGGGTGACGACCGGAACCATTAATGCCCAGCCGAACGCGAAAAGAGCAATGGGCAACAGCGCCCAGGACACATGTACGGGCAGCAGCAGGTTGGCGCCCAGGTTGATCACGGACATGACGAGCATGACCAGAAATCCATGCCGGATCTGCCGTTGAGGGGGAAGGCGCCCGGCCATGCGTCCACTGACCCAGGCGCCGCCCATGATGCCCGAGATCGTCAGCACGAAAAACCAGAAAAACTGTGTGGGTGTCAGTTCCAGATGGATGCCAAGAAAAGCCGGGGCCGCAAGTACGTAGAGGAACATGCCGTTGAAAGGCACGCCACTGGCCAGTGCCAGGAGCAGAAAACGCGGGCTGGATCCCAGTTGCCAGTAGCCTCGCAAGAGGTGCTGCACATTGAACGGTTGGCGTTGGTCCCTGTGCAGGGTTTCGGGCAACAGACGGTAATTGGCTGTCCACAAGGCCACCCCCACGGCGGTGAGGAACCAGAAAATGCTGTGCCATCCTGCGTGCACATACAGCCAGCCTCCCACGATGGGTGCGACGGCCGGGGCAACCCCGAAATAAATGGTGACCTGGCTCATCACCCGCTGGGCCTGCGCTGGCGGGAACATGTCACGGATCACCGCCCGGGACACCACGATTCCTGCGCCGGTGGACAGGCCCTGCAGTGCACGAAAGAGCACGAGCTGACCGATGTCCTGCGCCAGTGCACAACCTGCCGAGGCCAGGGTGAACATGGCAATACCCCAGAGCACCACGGGGCGGCGCCCGAAGCTGTCGGACAGGGCTCCGTGGAAGAGACTCATGAAGGCAAATCCCAGCAGATAGGCCGACAGCGTTTGCTGCATCTCGACCGGTGTGGCACCCAGCGCTGTGGCGATGCCCGAGAAGGCGGGCAGATAGGTGTCGATCGAGAACGGGCCCAGCATGCCCAGCAAGGCCAGCAGCACCGCCAGCGCCCAGCGGGGCGCTCGCCAGAGTTCGTGGGCTTGCGGATTCATGTGTGTTGGAGATGCAGCGCGCGGGAAGGGTGCCAGAAACGCAAAAGGACTTGGCTTTTGGGCCAAGTCCTTGAAGAAGTGGTGGGTCCTGAGTGACTCGAACACTCGACCTACGGATTAAGAGTCGCTTGCAAAACAAGCCTCCACAACACTCAGCAACAAATAGCGCCAACGAAATCAACAGTTTAGCGAAAATTGATTGTTGTGCATAGTTGTTGTTGATGGCCGTTTTTTGCGGGTTAGTGTCCCACCAGTGTCCCATGGGACACTGGCCGTAACGGCTCAGGCCGCCGTCACGCGCACTTCTTGGCGTGCCTTGCCCCGGTACGGGCTCAGGTCTAGCCCTTGCAGCTGCGGCACCTTCTTGTAGTCCACATTGCCTTGCTTCCAGTAGCGCGTCACGCTGACGCCCGCACCGTGCTCGCGGGGGTGCTGCACCAGTGCGATCAGATTCTGGCGAGCGGCTTCCAGGCGTTCGGCCAGGGCATCGGCTTCCTGCTTGGCCTGGGTGTACGCCGCAGCGGCCGCAGCCCAGGCGGGGTCATGGCGCACAATGGTGTCGGCTTCGGTGAGCGGCGGCGGGGTGTCCCCCGTGAGGTACTGCTCGAAGTCGTTCCAGCCCGCCTGTATTTGTTCCATGACCGTGGCGTCAGGCTCGATGGCATGCAGGATGCCCTGGATGCCATCGAACACCCACAGATGGGCCAAGGCGGCGCCTGACACCATGAGCTGGTGCTGTACCTGGATGCCGTAGTGCGTGGGCACCTGCCCCGATTGCACGTCCTGCCACAGGTCGGAACGGGTGCCGCGCAGCGGGCATTTGATCTCCAGCACCAGGTCGCCTTCGAGCGTCATGCCGTCCAGGCTGGCGCTGTAGCCTCCGGCCTCCAGCACCAGCGGTTGCATGACCAGCCCGGTGTGTTCCTCATAGGCCGCACGGGCCAGTGGCTCCAGGTCGGTGCCGCGCTGCATGGCATGGGTGACGCGGGTTTCGGTGCGCCCGGTCTTGATCAGCCACAGCTGGTAGGGCGTCAACCAGGGGCTCAGCCCCAGGACTGCCGCCGACTCCGAGGCATTGCGCCGGGATTGGCGGTAGGCATGCCATTCGGCACTGCCTTGAGCGAGCTGGACGATGGTGGCCTGTGGGGCCAGTGCGGGGTGCAGGGTCGTGTTCATGAAAATCTCCGTTCGGTGAAACAAAAAAAGCCCTGCCGTGAATGCCGACAGGGCCTTGAGGGGAAGGTGGACACCAGCGCGCTGCCGGTGCAGAGGAGTGATGACAGCGCGGTCAAGCGGCTTGCCGGCGCTTCTCCAGGCTGCGGATGACGCGCAGGAAGTCGTTGGCGGCGATGTCTCCGAGTTCGGCCACGCCGAAGTACGACAGCACCCGGTCGAGCGACACGCCCACCTCGATGGCCAGCTTGTGGATCTGGGCCTGCTGGGTCTTGTTGATGCGCTCGCGGCCGTCGTCGCGCCGCACCGGAGGGCGGTTGCTCGCCAGGCTGGGCCGCTCCGTCTGGGGCGGTGGGTGCATGGGGTCGTTAGCGGCCTCCGTGCCCACGGGCTGGGGCAGGTCTTCGCCCGCGTAGATGTAGAGCCCCAGGCCATGCAGGGCAATCGCCTTGACCAGACAGCGCTGCAGGCTGGTGTTGATGTCGAAGGCCGAAGGCGCCAGCAAGGGGCGGTTGCGGCCATCGAGCACCGGGTGGATCTGGCTCAGCGTCACGCCGTGGACCGTGACGGCCACCTCGACGAACACCCCGGCCTCGGTGGCCAGGTAGGGCAGGCCATCGAAGCGGCGCACCTCCCAGGTGGCGGTGGGATCGGCCAGGCGCAGCTGAGCGACGGCATAGGGCCAGCTCAGGTAGCTGAAGCCCCCTTTCTTCTCGACACGCTCATTGACGTTGATGGCGTTCAGGCGCGCAAAGTAGTTGTTGGAATCGGTGGAATGGGTCATGGTGAACCTCCGGGGTTGAGAAACAAGAACGCCCGGTGCGCAGAGACGCAGCCGGGCGAGGGGGGTGGAAGAGCAGGTGGGCTGGTGCTGGCTACAGCAGGCCCCGTTCCGCGAAGCTGACGGTGCCGCCACGGGTGACGATGAAGTGGTCCAGCACGCGCACATCCACCAGCGCCAGCGCAGACCGCAGGGTCTGTGTCAGCGCCAGGTCGGCGCGTGACGGCTCGGCCACGCCACTGGGGTGGTTGTGGCAGATGATCACGCTGGCGGCGTTGCGGGCCAGGGCTTCGATCAGCACCTCGCGGGGGTAGACCGAGGTCTGGGTAAGCGTGCCCCGGAACAGCTCCAGGGTCTCGATGACGCGGTTCTGCGCATCCAGGAACACGACTGCGAACACCTCGTGTGGCCGATCGGCCAGCAGAAGACGCAGGTAGTCGCGTACCGCGTCGGGTGAAGCCAGTGCATCCGACTCGCGGGCCTCGCACTCCAGCAGTTCCAGGGCCTGTTGCACCACGAGGGCGCGGGTGGTGAGGGCGCTCGGGTTCATGCTGCTTCCTCCGCATGGGAAGCCGCCACGGCGGTGGCCAGCTCGGGCATGAGAAAGTCCACCGCCTTCTGGGCCAGGGATGCGGCGCTGAACACGAGGCGCTTGTCATTGCGCAGCGCCTCCAGCCAGGAGGCGATGTAGCTGGCATGGTGCAACTGCCCCTGCAGGCCACAGTGGCTCGACAGGAAGGCAGACCCCATCTCGGCCACCAGCTCCTCGAAGGCATAGGCCTCGATGTGCTGGCGGTTGGCCAGGGTGCGGCTGCAGCGGCTTGGGTGCCCGGTCCAGTGCGTCAGCTCGTGCAGGGCGGTGCTGTAGTACCCCTGGAAGTCGGCGAACACCTCCACCGGCGGCATCTGGATCAGGTCCAGGCTGGGGCTGTAGAACGCCCGGCTGCCGCCGTGCCGGATCGTGGCGCCCGAGCGTGCCAGCAGCGCCTCGGCAGCCTCGTAGGCGGTGCCCTCGGGCTGCGGGGCGGGCGGCCAGGTCAGGTGCGCAGGCAGGCCCTCGACCTGGGCCTCGTTGAACACGGTGAAGGAGCGCAGCAGCGGTATGACCTTGCGCGCAGGCTCGTCATTGGCGGCCTGAAAGCGACTGTCCTGCGCGTTGTCCCGCTCCAGCAGCTTGAAGAACACGATGCGCGTGCCGGACTCGCCCCGGCGCACATGGGCACCCACGCTGTGCGCCTGCTGGAACGTGAGCCAGCGGTTGGTGGGGTAGCCCCCCGCCATCTGGCGCAGGTTGAGCAGCAGCACATTGATGCCCCGGTAGTGGCGCCCGGTGGTCAGATTGGCGGGCAGCAGGCTGCCATGCTGCCGGTTCCAGGGGCAGGCCCAGGGCGTGGTGCCGGCTTCGAGCGCGGCAATGATCTGCTGGGTGACCTCGGCGTAGAGATCGACGGTGGTGGCAGACTTGGAACGGGTGAACTTGGACATGGTGGACTCCAGAAATGAAAACGCCCCGGTGGGTGACACACGGGGCGGGGGTGGGGGGAAGTGCAGGGCGGTGACGATCAGAGGGCCTTGCGCATACGCTCGGCCACCGAATCCCAGGACTTGCGTCCGAAATCCATGACCTCTTCGCTGACCTGGGCGCCAGTCTTCGGGGTGGTATGGGTGAACGAGGCCAGTGCCTTGCAGGCGGCATCGAGCTTGCGGTCGGACAGCACCAGCTGCGCCGCAGGGTGAACCAGGTACTGGCTGAGTGCCAGCGCCAGCAAGGCGCCCACCAGCCACAGCAGAAAGCTGAGGAACAGGCCCAGCGCTGCGACTTCGATGACCCAGGCACAGGCGGTGGCCAGGCCCACGCCAACGGCGATGTCACCGCAGAGCGCGGCAACGGTACGGATGAGGGTATTGCGACGTGAAGACATGGGAAACCTCGACAAAGGGTTGAACAGGGGATGCAGGGATAGGCGGAACCGCAGGGTGTTCCAGAGGCTCGGCTGGCGATAGCGCCCGTAGTGGTGCGCTCGGCGATGGCGGGCCATGGTCAGACGTCCAGGCGGACGTAGCCGGGGTGGTAGTGATGGCCATCGATGTAGCCGAAGGCCTTCTTGGCCAGCGAGGTGCCCACACTGGTCAGCAACCCCGCGAACGTGGCTGCCATGACACCAGAGAAGGTGCCCCAGTGGATGGCCAGGGTCAGGACCGTGACGGCGACGTCGATGGCCATGTCGTAGCGCAGAAGGCGCAGCATGGTGCGGCGCTTGAGCTTGATGAAGATGAAGACGAGGCCCAGGAAGATGGCCATACCGGTTTCGAACATGAGGGACTCCTTGAAGCGTTGATGAATCGCCCTTGCAGCCGACAAGCCGCAAAGACAAGGTCAGACGCACGACGCAGGCCCGGACGTAGGACGGGGCTGCCATGTGGTCACACAGCGCCAGTCAACCCGGCGGCTTTGCCGACGGGGGATTCAAGAAGGTGAAATGAAAAAGGAGTCTCTTGCCACAGCGGCAAAGAGACTCCTTATGGGGTGGGGAAATCGAAATCCGAACCGCCCCGGTCAATCTATCGACCCGGGGTAAAGGGTCCACGCAGTCGCCTTCGAGGGTGTGAACCCCGTTGTTAAAAATTTTTAGAAAATTTTTATTGCTGGATTTTTTGTCGGAAACGGAGCAGCCCCTCAGGAGCGTGTTGACCCACACTGCCTGCTCTGACAAAGTGTGAATCTACACAGGAGGCGTTCCGCATGTCAGACAGTTCGAATTCCCGCACCCGCAAGGCCACGGACGCTGTCAAGCGCGGTGCCGAGGTTGCCGCCAACGGCATCTATCAGGCGACGGACTTCGTGGCGCGCAACGATGGCCGGATTGCCGATGGTGCGCAGGCGTTCACGGGCGTTGTCGGTTCGGGCCTGGACAAGGCCGGTCGAGGACTGGCATCTGCCAGTCGAAGGACAAGCCAGGTGCTGCATGGCAACGCCGATTTCGCTGCCAACCGCTTGCGCGAGGCCATCACCGGATCAGGAACGGCGGGGCCAGCGCGCAAGGCCCTCGGTGCTTTCGGGTGGTTGGCCGCCAAGGCGACGGTGCATGCCGCCGGTCTGGTGGCGGGCGTGGCTGCTATGGGTGGCAAAGCGGTCGCGGTCACAGGACGACTGGCCGAAAGTGCTGCCCCTGCCGTAGGCGGCACCGCCGGTGGATTGGTGCGAGGGGCCGCCAGCATGGCCTCGAACACCGTGGATTCGCTGGCATTACCCGCCTCGCGCATCGAGGCAATGCGTGAGCAATTGCGCACGCTCGGCCAGATGGAGATGGCACGGTCAGAGCAGCGCATGCAGGCCATCGAGTCGGCCCAAAAACGCCGGCGCAAAGACGAACTTCTGGACCTGCTGGTCGTGGGGGGCGTCACCTTGTCGCAGGTGCTGCGTGACCCGGCCGCTGTGCCCGAGAACGTGCAGCAGGCCTTTGCATTGGCCCACCCCGGCCTGGCCCAGACCGAGACCTTCTCCGACGCGGTGGCGCGCATGTCCGGCGACGGGCTGGTGGGCTTGGTATCCAGTGTCAAGGGCAAGCTGTTTGAGCTGGAACTGGTGGACCACCTCAACAGCGGTGGTTTGCCGGATGGTTACCACGCCGAAATTGCCGGATCGGCAATCCAGCCGGGCTGGGACATCCGGGTGCTGGACGAAAACGGCCAGGTGAGCGAGCTGTTGCAGGCCAAGGCCACGGAGTCGGCCCAATACGTGCAGGAGGCCCTGCAGCGCTACCCCGATATTGACGTTACCACGACCACCGAGGTGCATGCCCAGCTGGTCGCTCTGAGCCTGGCCGAAAACGTGCATGACAGCGGCATCAGCGAAGCCGTGCTGCAGGCCAAAGTGGAGGCGGCGGCCCAAGGCGATGCAGTGTTTGATGCCAGCGATCTTGTTCCTTCCAGCATCGGGCTGGCCGTGATTGCCCTGTCGGTCTTCATGAAGAAGGACGCCTCGCTGCGCGAGCGGGGCGAGCAGCTCGGTCAGCGCTCAGCCAAGGCGGGCGTCTCTGCGAGCATGGGTAAAGTCGCCATGGCGCTTACGCAGACTTGGTGGATCGGGCTGATTGGCGGCGTTGCCACGGGCTGGCTGGCTGGACGGGGGCGGGGGAAGCGGGAGCAGTACGAGGCGCTCAGGAAGGCGCTGGATGTGATGCAGGGCCGACAGCTGGCGTTGACTGTGCCCTTGATGAAAATGTGAGTTGCTCTGAATGCGGCTGTAGGGCAAATGTCTTTGCCAGAATGTGGAGAATTGCGGGGCGGTCTCAAATCTGAAGTGCAACACCGCTGGTTGATATTCAATGAATGGTAGCGGAGTTCTTCTCGGCGATAGCCGCCATGAATCGCTGGAAAGCCTGATAGGGGGAATCCCAGCCAAGCGTCTGCCGAGGACGGTTG
>JANJVG010000142.1 GCA_024710165.1 Burkholderiaceae bacterium | reverse complement strand
CGCCTGCTCGGTGAACGCCATGCTGGCCAACTGCTCGATGAGCTTTTTGTCCACGGGCGAGCATTCGAAGTCGAAGCCCGCCAGGTCGCGGTGCACGGGGAACTTCGCCGTGTGCATCTGGTAGCTCACTGAGCGCATGGCCCTGTCCGTGACTTCCGCTTGCAGCAGGTGCTCCAGCAGCCAGCGCGAGCTCTCCAGCGTGGCGTGGCCGCCTTGCTTGACCAGGTCCTCCCAGGCCCCGGCCATGCCGTACAGGCGCAGCTCTTTGAACTCCTTGTCCAGCTCACGCATGATCGGCCTCCTGCATGTCGCTGCCAGCGCGCAGGCTGTCATAGCGCGCCGTGTCGGCCAGGGGTGTCTGGCTCACTTGCAGGTTGGTCGCAACCGTCTCGGGCAGGGGCTGCGCTTGCAGGCGGCCGAGCACGTTGATGACGTGCTCGGTGCTCACCCGCCCCGATGGCGGCGCACTCTCCAGGGCCAACTCCACCGCCACCAGCACGGCGTCCAGCCCTTGCTTGGGCACCTCGGCCAGTACCTGCGCCATCACCCTGTCGCCCCCCTCCTGGTGCAGCAAGCCTTTGCGCATGCGCTGCAATGGCTCGGGCAGGTCTGCAAAGGGCGCGCCGTTGCGCAGCGCGCCCGGCTTGCGCTCGATCAGCGGCACGTAATGCTGCCAGTCGTAGCGGGTCTGGTTGCGATCGCTCAGGCGCTCGTGCGTGGCCACCATAGCATCGCCGGCCACCACCACGATCTGCGCCGGGTACAGGTGTGTGCTGACCATTTGCCCCGCCCATTCGCAGGGCACCGAGTAGCGGTTGCGCGCCACCGTCACCAGGCAGGTGCTGCTCACCTTGGCCGGGTTCTCAACATAGCCATCAAAGGCCACCGGCATCGGCATCAGGTGGCTTTGCTCCAGCTCCAGCATCTCGGCGATGCTGAACGCTTTGTGCTGTGGGTGGCGCAGCTCTCGCCACAGAGCCCGGCAGCGCTCGCCCAGCCACGCATTGAGCTCGGTAAAGCTGCCAAAGCGCCGTTGCCCCGCCTCCACCCAGATGCGACGGCGGCTGTCTTGCACATCCTTCTCCACGCGCCCCTTCTCCCAGCCGCTGGCACGGTTGCAAAAATCAGGGTCGAACAGATAGTGCGCGCACATGGCTGCAAAGCGCGCATTGACCACGCGGCCTTTGCCCTTCCTGACTTTGTCGACCGCCGTCTTCATGTTGTCGTAGATGCCACGGCGTGCCACGCCACCCAGCGCTGCAAAGCTGCGGGTGTGCGCATCGAACAGCATCTCGTGGCCTTGGCTGGGGTAGGCCACCAGCCAGAAGGCCCCACTGGCACACAGCTTCATGTGCGAGACCTGCATGCGGTAGTACACCCCGCCCACCAGCAAGCCGTCTTCGCTCCAGTCGAACTGGAAGGCCTCGCCAAGCTCGAAGGTCAATGGCACGAAGGCCTTGCAGGCCGCCTGTTGGCCTTCACCTTGGCGCCACTCGCGGATGAAGTCCGTCACCCGCGTGTAGCCACCTTCGTAGCCCGCTGCCTTGATCTGCGTGAACAAGGCCTTGGCCGTGCGCCGCTCCTTCTTGGGCCGCTTGGCATCGGCCTTCAAGGCTTGCTTGAGCTCCGCCTCGTGCGCCGACAGCTTGGTCGCCTTCGCCGCCTCCCGGCGGTACTTGGGCTCGACCGGCTGCGCCTCGTCCAGCCACTTGGCCACCGTGTTGCGCGACAGGCCCGTGGCCCTCGATATCTCCCGCTTCGTCTTCTTGTCCCGGCGGTGCATCCGCCGTATCTTGCCAATCATGTCCATGGTGATCACCCTCTTCATTCCCTTGCTGCACAAAACAGCAGGGTAGGTAAAACACCTGGCTCAGTTTTAGGTCGGCATCACACCAAAAAGTGGCTCAGTTTTCGGTCGGCGTCAACAGGGTACGACGAACATAGCCATCTTCCCCCCCTGTGGGTAGCTCGGATCCGATGTCTCGCCTCAGGAATGATTGTCGGCATCGGATTTTCATTCGGCGCCGAGCGGGCATCCGACTTCTAGCCGGTGAGGACAAGACGAATCTAGCGAGCGAGTTTCGACTTTCGATGGAAACACTGACTCGCATCCTCAGGACAACCCCGGGTCTTCGGGAAGCACGGAACCGTTCTCGCTTCGAGCGTCGGCGAACAGCGGCGCGCAAGGAATGGCATGAGCTACTCGCAAGTGACCCCGGTCTGACCGCCAAAGCGGCACGATCCATAGCACCTGCCACCTACACCTGGCTTTACCGCAACGACCGCGAGTGGCTTAAATCGTCAAGCCACGCCTTGAAGACCTCAGTCAGCACGAACCATGCGCAACAGAAGATGAAAAACAAGGTAGAGCGCCGATCAACAGCGCTACGACAGCTTCTGGATCTGAGTACCTGACTTCAAACGTGATCGCAGATTACCCTTGCGACAACGCACTTGAGCTTCCTGATTGGAAACGGCCCCTCCCGCCTGTAAATCGGTATGTCTTCGCAATGAACGTTGTGCAGCGGTACGCGCTGTAGTCAACCAGAGAAAGCACCTGAAGACCGGACGGCCAAGCCGCTCTCAGCAAGCTGGAAATCACGCAATTGCACGAAGTGCGGCTCGTCAACCTCGGACGATCAGATGCGTGGGCACCATCTTGCGGATCTCACGCCGCGCGTGGTCGATGAAAGGCTTGAGAACCAGGGTCGAGGAGTTTCTCGGTGAGATGACCATCGAGTAATCGGTCAAGATGTCTGGCTTGAAGGGGATGAACCTGACCTGGTCACCGGTGTAGCCAGTGGCCGTCAGCGGATCGATGATGGAAATTCCTGCGCCCGCTTCGACTAATCGGATCACGACTGACGAGATTTGCGTTTCGACATTGATCCTTCTGTTCACGCCGTAGGAAAGCATCAAGGAGTCGATCTTCATGCGTGTCTCCATCAGCGGCGCCATGGAGATGAAGCTTTCTCCCTCGAAATCTTCCGGGTTCAGGACCTTGCGGGTCGCCAGTCGATGCCCGACAGGAATCACTCCAACCATCTTGGCCGAAACAAGGGTCTCACTATTGCCATGCCTCGTCGCATGAACGGGCACCATGGCGAATCCCAGATTGCAGCGTCCGCTCTGGACCATATCCAGAACGGTTGAAGAGCTATGCATGTGCATTGTGATCAAGGTCTCTGGACGCTCCAGGCTGAAGCTGGCGATGGCGCGTGGCAGGAAGGACAAGGCCATGTTGGGGGCCGCGGCGATCTCCAGGTGGCCCAGCTTCAGTGCCTTGATGCCGCTTGCCGCATTCGCGATCCGCTCGATCCCCATCAACGACTGATTGACGTCGGCAAAAAGCAGTGTGGCCTCTGGCGTTGGAGCGAGGCGTCCCTTGTCTCGGGTAAACAGCGCAATCGCGATGCGCTGCTCCAGGTCGGCAATCAGGCGGGTGACGACGGGTTGAGTCACCCCAAGCATCTCGGCGGCACCGGTGACGGTCCTGCGCACCATGACCGCCCGAAAAGCCTCCAAGTGGCGCAGCGTGATTTTCATGCTCATAGTATTTAGACATGGTTTTATTGCAAGATGCTATTTTAATGACATTTTAAAGAAAAAAAGTTCAATAAAAACAATGATTTAGCATCGAAAAAAAGAGGTATTGCATAAAAACATTGACTATGGTTTTTACCCTGGCGACCTGAGGTGATCTTGCTTACGATGAAGGCTGTCTTGAAGCAAACAACAGACGGTTCGCAGCCATCGCAACTCACCTCTCGGTCAATGAACCCTCATTTCCATTCACCCCAGGCGATCCACTTGACGGCGCTGCTGAACCCTGGTGGTTCTGGCAATGCGGGGACCGCGCGCAGCCTGCGCATCGACCCGAAGAAGAAAGGTCTTTGAACATGCAGCGTGAATACGACGTGATCGTTGCGGGCGCCGGAATCGTGGGCGCCGCCATTGCATACGGCCTGGCCGGGTACGACAAGCGGGTCTTGATGCTCGATGGTGCCGACACGGACTACCGGGCGGCAAAGGCCAACTTCGGCTTGGTATGGGTCCAAGGAAAGGGTTACCGCTACCCCGAGTACCACCGGCTGTCGGCGGCGGCGGCTGATGCATGGCCGGAGTTTGCTGCGGGACTGGAGGCAGAGACGGGAATTTCACTGGACTACCAAACCGGCGCCGGTCTGAAGTTCTGCCTGAGCGACGACGAGTTGTCTGCTCGCGCCAAGATGCTGGATGCTTGGGAAGCTGAGACGCCAGAACTGGCCCCCTCCGTGCGGATTCTTGATCGCAGCGAACTGGCGCGTCGTTACCCCACCATACGACTCGGCCCTGACGTCGTGGGCGCGAGCCTGGGGGAGCAGGACGGTCAGGCGAACCCGCTTCGACTCCTGGCTGCACTCCAAGCCGCCTTCCAGCGCCGGGGCGGCATGGTGCGCAACGGGCACCCTGTGACCTCGATCAAGCCCTTGGCAGGCGGCGGCTTTGAGGTTAAGACCAGTGAGCAAACGGCCCGAGCCGAACGTGTAGTGATCGCTGCCGGCCTTGGGTCGGTGGCGCTCGGGAGAATGATCGGACTGGACGTCCCCTTGCATCCCGAGCGAGGACAGATCCTCGTGACCGAGCGCCTGGCGCCTGTCCTGCCTGTACCCGCAAGCGGGCTGCGTCAAACCGGCGAGGGCACAGTGATGATCGGCGTGACTCAGGAGGACGTGGGGTATGACCTGAGTACCACTTCCGCCGCAGCTGTGAGGATGACCCGAAAAGCACTTCGCATCCTCCCTGAATTGGGCAAAGCGCGCCTGGTGCGTCAATGGTCGTGCCTGCGAGTGATGACGCCGGATGGGTACCCCGTCTATGCCAGCTCCCCGATGTACCCAGGCGCGGAGATCGCAACTTGCCACTCTGGGGTGACGCTCGCTTCATTCCACGCTGGCCCCTACGCGCAGGCATTGGCCAGCGGCCGTCATCTCCAGACTCTCAATGCCTTTCCTCTCGAGCGATTCAATGTTTCGAAAAATCAGTCCCCCCAGCACACCACCGCTGACGCTCACCATTGATGGGAAGTCAGTCACTGCCGAGCGCGGTGAAACGGTGGCATCCGTGATGATGCGTCAGGCGAACCCCAGCTGCCGCCACACGCCCGTTCACGGCAGTTCGCGTGCACCGTTTTGCATGATGGGCGTGTGCTTCGACTGCCTGGCAATCGTCGACGGTGCGTCGTCAACTCAGACCTGCCTGGTCCCGGTCGCCGAAGGCATGTGCGTTGAGCGTCAACTCGGCCGGCCGAAGGTGGCGTCATGAGATCCTTTGATGCGGTGGTGGTGGGCGCGGGCCCGGCCGGAATGAGCGCAGCGATTGGGCTGCGGGCTCATGGCCTTTCCGTTCTGGTCGTCGACGAGCAGCCAGCGCCTGGCGGACAGATCTGGCGTGCTGTAGAGGCGGTGGCACCAACGACTACTGGCGCCCTGTTGGGCGAGGAGTACCTTGCCGGAGCCGAGCTCGCCTCGCGTTTTCGATCCTGTGGTGCGAGCTATGAGCCTGAGACCAGGGTTTGGCAGGTCGAGTCCGAATGGAAGGTCTACATGACCCGCAGGGGTCAGGCGGAATTGGTGGAAACTGGCCATGTGATCTTGGCCATGGGCGCGCAGGAGCGACCCGCGCCATTCCCGGGCTGGACTTTGCCTGGTGTCATGACCGTCGGATCGGCCCAGATTCTGCTCAAGACATCGCGACAAATCCCCTCGGAGCCCGTATGGGTCGTTGGCAGCGGGCCGCTACCCCTGCTTTACATGGCTCAATTGATCCGAGCTGGAGGCAAGATCGCCGGGTGGTTGGATACGTCGCCCGCTGGCGGCTGGCGCCGTGCGTTGCCTTGGATCGGTGCGGCCATGGCCAGCTCCAAGGACCTCCTCAAGGGGTTGGCCTGGATGAGGGAACTTCAAGCCGCCGGAGTCAAACGCGTGCGCGGTGTCACGGCTGTTCGCGCCCTGGGCCAGGATCGTTTGCAGGAGATTGAATACATCCAGGCCAATGGCAAGACCATGCGCGTGCCGGCCAGCTTGCTTCTGTCCCATGAAGGCGTCGTGCCTTCGATTCACATGACGCAGGCGCTCGGGTGTGACCACGAATGGAGCTCGCAGCAGGCGTGTCTGGCGCCGGTTCTCGACGAATGGGGGCAAACCGACAAGCCAGGCATTTACGTGGCAGGCGACGGCGCTGGGATTGGCGGCGCCTATGCCGCCTGTGTACGCGGGGAGCTAGTGGCACTTGGAGTGGCTAAGCGAGCTGGCCGCCTGTCGAGCGAGGCAGCGTCGGTGCAAGCGGCGCCCCTTCGCGAAAAACTGAAGAAGTTGTTGCGGCTGCGCCCCATGCTGGACGCCCTGTACCCGCCGCGCGCAAACATCGCGACGCCAACCGACGACACCGTCGTCTGCCGGTGCGAGGAGCTGACTGCCGGCGACATTCGCAAAGCCGCTGCCATCGGTCAGCCCGGTCCGAACCAGCTTAAGGCATATACACGTGCGGGCATGGGGCCCTGCCAAGGCCGTCAATGCGGCTACACCATCGCGCACATCCTTGCCCAGGAGCAAGGCCGAACGGTCGCCGATGTGGGTTTTTATCGCATCCGGCCGCCGCTCAAGCCGGTGACGCTTGCGGAACTGGCAACGTTGAACATCGACGAGCAGGAAGCATGAACACGGCAAACCATGTAGTCATCTCAGTGAGGGCCTGCTGCACAGGCCCAAGGCGCCAGGGCTGTAACAAGACAAGAGGGGCTTGTCCCTCACCATTTGTAAAGGAAAAATTTATGCGACTGAATATCTCGACCATTGGACGTAAGAACATCTTGCTGGCACTGTGCTTTGCTGGGGCGCTCCAGGCGGCACACGCGGAGTACCCTGAAAAGCCCGTCCGCTGGATCATCCCGGGGGCCGCGGGCGGCGCGGCCGATGCCACCGCCCGCATCATTGCCAATGCGGTGAGCGCGCGCTGGGGACAGCCGATCGTCATCGATAACCGTCCGGGGGCCACCGGCACGATCGCCAATGACGCAACGGCGAAAGCCAAACCGGACGGGTACACCTTGGGTCAAGCGACCATGTCGACCTACGTGATGTCCAACCATGTGCTTCCCCGCCTTCCCTACAAACCCGCAGAAGATTTCACCAACATCGCCAAGTTGTGCACCAGCCCCTACCTCCTGGGCGTGACGCAGAGCCTGCCGGTGAACTCGGTGTCCGAGTTGGTCGCCCACGCCAAGGCCCGGCCCACCGAGTTGAACTATGGCTCCTCTGGTAACGGATCTGCACTGCATGTGGCGACGGAGCTTTTCCGCTCGAGCGCAGGCATCAAGATCACCCATGTGCCCTACAAAAGCGTTCCGGCTTCAGAGATGGACCTGATTGGCGGCCAGATCCAGATGATGATCGGCAACTTCGCCACGATGGCCACCCATGTGCAGTCCGGCAAGGTCCGTGCGCTCGCCATCACCGGCCCCAAGCGCTCGCCCCTGTTGCCCAATGTGCCGACGATGGCCGAAGCCGGAATCCCTGCCGCCGAGCTCACGACCTGGATTGGCGTGATGGCACCCGCGAAGCTGCCGCCTGCCATTGCCAAGAAGATCCATGAGGAGTTCACCGCTGCGGTGAAGGACCCGAAGGTCATCAAGCAGCTTGCCGATATCGGGTGCGATGTCGACCCGACGACTATGGAAAACTTCGACCGTCTGGTCCAGTCGGAAAACGCGCGCTGGGGCGCCGTTGTCCGTCAAAACAACATCACCGCAGACTGATACAGGCAAGTCGGGGGACCCATGGTCTCCCGCTGCCGTTGTTTTCATCCGGGACACGGCACACGGCGCTGGCTCGGGATTTTCTTGTGGCGCTCGGTGGGTGAATCCCTATAAGCCGAAAGGGCTGAGCGTATGCGAAACGAAGATGGAAGAAAAGTGAACCGGATCAAAGTCGGAATTGTGGGTGCCGGGAGCATCGGCTTGGCGAGCGCGGCCTGGGCCGCCCAGCGCGGTCATGGGGTTTCGGTGTGGGCACCTAGCGGCAGCGCAAATGCGCTGCGAGACGAGCCGTTGAGCGCAATGGGTGCATTGGAAGCGACGCTTGCCGTGGGGGCCACCGATAGCGCGCAGACGCTGGCGGCACAGTCCGACGTTATCCTGATTGCTGTCCCACTCAATGCCCATAAGACAGTGATGGACGCACTTTTGCCGAATCTACGGTCCGGGCAGCTGGTGATTGTCAGTTCCATGGGATCGTTGTCATCGCTGTACCTGTATGAGCGCGCGGTCGCGCGTGGAATTGCCCTTTGTGTTGCGAGCTTCGGCACGACCGCCCTCACGGCGCGGCGCAAGGGGCCGGCTCAGGTGAACATCATGACTCGGCGCAGCCAGGTTGCGATCTCCTGTCTGCCACAGACGGCCGCCCCTCAGGCGCTCGCTGCTTGTGAAGCGCTGTTTGGCGACGGGTTCAACGTGGAAGAAGACCCGCTTGTCTCCAGCCTTGCGAATACCAGCGCTATCACACACGTGCCGCTCGCATTGTTCAATTGGACGAGGATTGAGCGAGCAGAAAACTGGCCCCAGTATCACTACATGACGCCTCGCGTGTCCTGCGCCATTGAGGCCATCGACGCTGAACGCCTGGCCGTTGCCGGTGCATTCGGTATCGAGGTGCGCAGCGTCAAGCAACACTTCTCGCAATCGTTCAAGACCGAAGGGGATCGCCTAGAGGACATCGCCGCCGAACTGCACAAGAAGCGTGGCGGACCGCCCGGGCCCACCCAGATCGATACCCGATACCTGTCGGAAGATGTGCCATATGGGCTCGTATTCCTCATGGCACTTGGCCGTGTGGCCAACGTCGAGATGCCTTACACACAGGCCATGATCAGCATGGCAGAACTGATCGTTGGAGAGGATTTTCTTGCGGGTAATGATTTGATCGATCATCTGGGACTCGCATCCTCGTCCGTCGAAAGACTCCTGTCTCGTGTGAGAGTCTCTGGCGTCGTAATTTGAACTCATTGTCGGGGCAATGCCGTGGCACTCAAGTTGAGACAAATCGAGGCGTTCCGCTCCGTCATGCGCGAGGGCAGCATGGTGCGCGCCAGTTCGGCGATGGCGATCACGCAACCCGCTATAAGCTACCTGATCAGTGGTCTCGAAAAAGAGGTGGGGTTCGAGCTTTTCAGTCGACGCGGTGGCAAGCTGACCCCTACGCCGGAGGCTCTGCAACTCATGGCAGAGGTCAACAGGCTCTACGACGGTCTGGACGGTATCAAGGCCGCCGCGCAACAGATCGCCAACCATGAGCGGGCTACTGTCCGCGTGCTCCTCACACAGGCCCTTGCGAGCGGCCGCATCATGAATGCGATCGGGCAATTTGCAGTCGCGCATCCGGGACTGAAACTGGATGTCGATGTGGACCATCGGCTGACCATCATGCATCGGATCAGCTCTGCCCAAGCGGATCTGGGCATTCTTTCGTTGCCACCGGAAATGGACGGGGCTATTGCGACGAAGCTATTTGACAGCGAGCTCCTGTGTGTCGCGTCCGCGCCTGGCTTCCTTCATGGTGGAGTGAATGTCTCGCCCGCTGACATTGATGGCATACCTGTCGTCGGGATCAAGCCTGGTGGTGTGATCCGGCCGATGGTCGCAAACTGGTTTGCGGCGGCGGGCGTCAGTCCAAAGTTCGTGATTGAGGTCGGTGATGCGGGGGCAGCCATCGAGCTGGTGCGTGCTGGCCTGGGTGTAACGATCGTCACCAGCATCAGCTTACCTGAACATCAGCGAGAAGGTCTGATTTCACTACCTCTTGATCCCATACAAAAATTTGAAATCGGAGTCATTGTTCCGTTGATGCAGCACCCGAATCGAGCGGCGCAAGCCCTTGTCGAATCCCTTCGGGTCAGCCTAAAAAACTAGCCAGTGCCGGCAGATAGGGCCGCCCTATCAAAGGGACTTATAGACCGATCTGATCATTTGATGGGCTTATTTCACTGCTTCGAAAGACAATCGATTCGACTTCCAAGTCCACTGAAATTACCCCAAAACAGCAGTCAATTGCGGCATGAAGGGTGGCATCAGCGGGGTGTCCAAAATGAATCGGAGAAATGAATGAATCGGTATCTCAAAAATCTTCTGGGAATTTGTATAGCTGTTGGCGCCGCCTTTAGCGCACATGCGCAATGGCCGGATCGCGCCATCAAGATCGTGGTGCCTTACCCAGCAGCAAACTCCTCAGACGTTGCAGCTCGACTGATCGGTGAAAAACTGGCAGCGCAGCTTGGTCAACCGGTGATCGTCGAAAACCGTGCGGGTGCAAGCGGGACACTCGGCACCGGCTATGCGGCCAAACAGCCTGCAGACGGTTACAACCTGGCCATAGGTGCGCCCGGCCCCCTCAGTGTTGGTCCCTGGACAACCGTGAGGCCCCTCCCGTATGACCCGATAAACGATTTCGTGGTGGTCGGCGCTATCGCGTGGGCGCCGCAGGTGCTCGTCGCGAAAAAGGACCTGCCTGTCAAGAACTTCCAGGAGTTTCTGGCCTACGCCAAGAAGCCCGGCGCCACACTGAGTTACGGCTCATCCGGCGTGGGAACAGTGCCGCAACTCATCGTGGCCCAAATGCTGAAGCAGACGGGTATCAAGGCCGAACATGTGCCCTACCGAGGCGGTGCGCCGGCAATCACTGATCTGCGAGGCGGCGTCATCGACTTCATGTCGGACACCGTGCCCGTGGTGAGAGGCATGATTGCCGAAGGCACGATCAAGGCGTTGGGTGTGAGTACAGCGGAACGGATTCCATCGCTTCCGGACGTTCCGACTCTCCAGGAGCAAGGCGTCAAAGACTTCAACCTGCAGGGCTACATCTTGTTGGTGGTGCCTGCCAAGACACCGGACCAGATCGTCTTCCGCCTGAGGAATGCGATGGACTCTATCGTCAAAGAGTCAGATGTGCGCAAGCGTCTGCTTGAGTTGGGGCTGACCCCGATGGAGTTGCCTCGGGAGCGCTTTGCCACTTTCCTCCAGACCGAGTCGGTCCGTTGGAAGGCTGCAGTTGATGCCGCAGGTGCGGCAAAGACCATGGAGTGATTGTTTGTGCAGTGAAGCCGGAAGTGCTCATGGCATTCACGGCTGATCACGCAGCCTGAGTCTACTTGCAGGTTCCTGGAGACGTCGGGGCAAATGCCGCCGATGGCTCCAGACGGCCAAGCGAATACCTCCGGCCCACCTTGCAGCGTCAAACTGCACGCAGATGCCCAGTCACATGCGCGTGCCAATCTCCTACGCTGATCCGCGTTGGGCGTAGGTGCCGCAACCTCATCTCCTTTGCGCAGCCAATGCAAGCAGGTTGTCTGCTTACGCATCTATCCCGCAGTGAGAGGTCGTCATGCAAATAAATGTGACTTATTGGCTGGCATTGAAGATTGATTTGCTTGATGGGGTTGTCACAGGAAAAATCGGACCCGCTTGATTGATCGGCGTGAATCGCGCTCCTTACTGGGAGAACTACATCAACACGACCGATTCATGAGCATGCGCTGTGGCAGCAATAGATCTTCAGGTGCCGGTATATCAACGGCCCGGCAAGGATCCCTTGCGTAGCCTGGCGTTAGAGCTTCTGCACTGAGAAACGACTAAAGGATTTTTACAATGATTCGCATCGGCGTTGACATAGGCGGCACCTTCACAGACTTCTGTGGGTGGCGAGAAGGCAGTGGCACTGAAGTCATCAGCTTGAAGGTTCCCTCTACGCCTCCGGCTTTCGAGGAGGGCTTTCGCCAGGGCTTCGAGTTGTTGCTGGAGCGATTGGGACCTCAGGACGGCGAGCCAGCGGTCGTCATGCACGGCACGACCGTGAGCACGAATGCCGTGATCGAGCGCAAGGGGCCGAAAGTCGCTTTCTTCGTGACCAACGGCTACCGCGACCTGCTGGAGCTCCAGCGAATGGGGGTTCGCAATCCCCTGAACATCTTTGAGACGCGGACCAAGCCACTGGTGGAACGCGCGATGGTCTTTGAGGTAGACGAGCGGCTTTTGCACGGGGGGACGGTTCGAACCCCAATTCGTCAAGAGGCGATTCAGGAACTGGTCAAGCAGGCCAAGGATGCAGGCGCGAACGGTTACGCGGTTGCACTGCTTCACAGCTACGCCAATCCAGCGCACGAACGGGCTGTCGAAGAAGCCATTCGCACCGTGGTGGGTGCCGATGCGGAAGTCAGTCTTTCCAGCGAAATCTGGCCGCGTGTCGGTGAGTATGAGCGGGCGATCGTGAGCGTGCTCAACGCGTTTGTGCGAAAGCGCATGAACGAATACATCGGCGCCGTTGAGCGGTATGTTAAGAGCCGGCTGCCGGGTTCACAGTTGTTTGTCACGCGCTCCAACGGCGGCGCCATGGCGGCCGCTGAAGCGCGGCGCTTCCCGGTGCACACGCTGCTTTCCGGTCCGGCCTCTGGCGTCACCGCCGTCCAATATCTAGCTCGAGCGGCTGGTGAGCGCAACATCCTCACGATGGACATGGGCGGTACGAGTACCGATATCTCGCTGCTGCGAGATGGCCAGGCCATGACATCGAATGCCGCCGAGGTCGGCGACTTCCCTGTCGTGATGCCGGTCACAGGCATCGAGGCCATCGGTGCGGGCGGAGGATCCATCGCCATGATCGATGATGGTGTGCTGCGGATTGGGCCGCAAAGCGCGGGTTCGTATCCGGGGCCAGCCTGCTTTTCTCGCGGCGGAACGGCTCCCACGCTGACCGACGCCTACCTGCTGGCCGGATATCTTCCTGAAGCTCTCCTGGGCGGGAAGATGAAGCTTGATCGAACTGCCTCTGAGCGTGCGATGGCTCCCATCGCCAGCGGGCTGAAGTCTGATGTATTCGGCGCGGCCGATATGTGCGTGGCGGTAGCGAGTTCAAACATGGTGGCTGGCGTGCTTCCCTACCTGGCGCGCCAGGGGGTCGACCCCGAAGACCTGACACTGCTCGTGTACGGTGGTGGTGGCGGCATTCACGGCCCCCTCCTTGCCGCTGAACTTGGCATCAATCGCGTGCTTGTGCCCACAAGCCCTTCAACATTCTGCGCATTCGGCGGGCTTGTCTCTGAACTCAGTCACGACGTGATGGAAACGGTGCATGGGCAACGTGTGGATGGGACCGCACTCGCCGAAAAGTACAAAGCACTTCGCCAGGAGGCAGGTGAATGGCTGTCCCGGCAGGCACCGTCTGAGCGCTTGGTATCGACCGGCTTCGAGTGCTGGGCCGAGATGCGCTACACCGGCCAGTCCTTCCAGGTCGATGTGCGCTTGCCGGATTCTGCGGTCGAGTCTGCAGACCTCAGCGCAATGCATGCGATCTTCCATAAGGAGCACGAGCGCATTTACAACCACTGCGATCCCGAAGCGCCAGTTGAATTTGTCGACCTGCGCGTCCGGATCCGGGGTGCCATGTCGATACCAGAGCCCGCTGCACCATCTTCATCGACGGTCGGGGACGCATTCAAGGGCTCGCGGTCGATGCGTTTCCAGGGAGAGATTTTTCCTGAGGCGCGTGTCTTTGAGAGATCTCGCCTCACCCATTCCGACGAAGTGCCCGGTCCCGCCGTGATCGAGCAATCTGACGCCACCCTCGTAGTGCCACCCGGCTTTGTGGCCCGCGTGGGCGCCTACGGCACCATTCTCATGACCCGGAGTTGACCCATGGACGCAGTTCGTACCGCCATTATGAGCAATCGCTTCAACGCGATTGTTGAAGAAGCGTCTGCAGCGGTGTACCGCACCGCTCATACAACGTTCGTCAAGCTTGTCCAGGACTACCAGTGCGCAGTCGCGACAGTCGATGGCGACATGTTTGCCTATCCCATGCTCTCGGGCGTGAATGTCTTTGTCGGCTCACCTCTGAAGCCGACCCTTGACGCCATTGGGCGAGAAAACCTGAAGCCGGGTGACATCGTGATCACCAATGACCCGTTCACGACGGACGGCCTGGTTACGCACCTCATGGACATCACGCTGCTATATCCGATCTTTCGGGATGATCGGTTGATTGCCATTGGCTGGGCCTTCGTGCACGCGTCGGATATCGGTGGAGCCGTACCGGGCAGCATTTCTCCCGCCTTCACTGAAGTATTCCAGGAGGGGCTCAGACTCAGGCCCGTCAAGCTCTATGAGGGCGGCGTGCTCAACACCACGGTCAAGGCGATTCTTGCCGACAACAGTCGCATCCCCGGCGAAGTGTGGGGAGACATCCAGGCCATGATCTCCGGCCTCAAGAGCATTGACCGTCGAGTCAATGAGTTGTGTGGCCGATATGGCGGTCAAGCCGTTGAGCAGGCGATGCAGGATGTCATTACCTACGCGGAATCCAAGGCTCGCACCGCCATTGCATCCATCCCGGACGGCGTCTACGACTTCTCCGACTACCTGGAGGGAATCAATGACCGCCAGATTGCTTTCTTCTCGGCGCGGATGACCGTAAGCAAGGGAGAGATCTACCTCGATTTCTCCGGGACGGACCCGCAACTTCCGGCTGCGTACAACCTGGTGAGCGGCGCATCAACGCACCCCTATGTTGTTCAATGCCTCTACGCGTTCATCCTGACGATGGATCCGTTAACGCCACGCAACGCCGGAATCCTGCGTGCCATCCATTCGTACACGCCGCGCGGTACAGTGTTGAATGCCGTATTCCCTGCATCCGGCGGATCCCGCGCGGCATCTGCAACGCGTGCCTACGACGTTCTCCTGGGTTGCATCAACCAGGCTCTGCCGGAGGGACTCGCTGCCGCCGACTCGGGCAATGCGGGCGTGATTGTCGTCGCAGCCCCAGATCCGCGCACCGGCCGTGATCGCGTGAACGTCATCAACACGATTCATGGCGGTGGCGGAGCGCGTCGCAGTCGCGACGGCGTCGATGGAACGGCAGTTCGGTACTCGCAGCGCAGCGTTCCTGTGGAAATCATTGAGGTTGAGACCGCGATGATCATGCGGGCCATTCGGATCGTTCCCGACAGTCGGCGTGCGGGTCGCTATGTCAGCGGCGCCGCCCTCCAGATGGAGATTGAAAATACCGCCCACCGCGCAGTCATGACTGTGCGCAACATGAATCGCTTTGTCTTTTCGGCCTGGGGCTTCAGGGGCGGAGAACACGGCGTCAAAGGCACTGCGGTCCTGAACCCAGGCCGTCCTGATGAACGTTCCATCGGCAAGATCTCCGTGCTCGAACTCAATCGAGGTGATGTGATCCAGATCACAAGCCCGACGGGCGGTGGATTCGGTGACCCGATGGAACGAGACCTTGCTGCGATTGCCAGCGAAATCCGCAACGGGATGCTGTCAACCGAACGGGCCAGTCAGGTCTACGCGGTTGTTTTTGATGAGCATGGCCAGATCGACGAGGTGGCGACTGCCGCCAGGCGACGGGAGAGAACCAGTGCGGACACTCCGGAATTCACTTTCTGCGTTGAGCGCTTGCGGCAAGACCAGGTCTGGCCCCAAGACATGAGGCGTCAACTTGCGGCCATGGCCCTGACCTACGATCAGCGTATCCGCAGCCAGCTGGTAGGAACAGTCCACCATCGCATGATGAACGATGGGCATCAGGTCGATACAAAGATCATCCAGCAGATGGTTGACGACGAGGCGGCGAACATGACAGGTGTTCGGCTCTAGTCCGTGTAGATCCGACGGGATCGGTCGTCAGCAGTCATTCAAGTCTTGGAATCAAAGTGGCAGTCAGTGTTCTTGAAATTTTCAAAGTAGGTATTGGTCCCTCCAGTTCACATACGGTGGGGCCGATGCGCGCGGCACGCATGTTCACCCTTGCTCTGGCCGAGCAGGGAGTTATGACTTCGGTCACGCGCGTCCTTTCCGAGATGTTCGGATCGCTGGGTGCCACTGGTAAGGGCCATGGCACTGACTCGGCGGTGTTGCTCGGGCTTTCGGGTCACGAGCCCGATACCGTCGATGTCGACCAGGTTCCCGCAATTCTTGAGGGCATACGAGGCTCAAGTTCCATGCTCCTCCAGGGAGCGCATCGAATCGCTCTTGACGAAGAAGCGGACCTGATGCTCCGTGGTCTCCAGACGCTGGCGTTTCACTCAAATGGAATGAGGTTCACTGCCTTCGATGCTAGCGGAAGCACTCTACTTGAGAAGACCTACTACTCGGTCGGTGGGGGATTTGTCCTGAGTGTTGGCGCCGATTCAAAATTGAGCCACCGTGCCGATTGAATTTTGAGCCAGGGCTAATGGCCAACCTGTGAAGGTCGGCTGTGGATAAGTGTAGTGCCTTGGGTCGGTTTTGGTCTCCTTGGTGATCGAGCTCGGTGGT
>JANJVG010000119.1 GCA_024710165.1 Burkholderiaceae bacterium | reverse complement strand
GCCATGCAAAGGCCATCCGGTTCACAGCAACAAAATCGACACCGGCAAGTTCAGCCCCTTGATGCGCGCCGCAGCCTTCTCGGCCTCGGCCTTGCCGTCAAACGGCCCCACACGCACCCGGATGCGCTTGCCGTCCGGGGTTTCAATCACATGGGTGTAAGTCTTGATCCCAGCACGTTCGAGCTTCAGGCGCACTTCGCGTGCCTTGCCGGCATCTGCGAAGGCGCCAATCTGTACGATGAAACGGCCTTTGTCCGGCAAGGATGGCGCCGCTGCCGCCGCAGGGCCGGCAGATCGCCCCTCCAGCAAGGCCCGCGCACGGGCAGCCTCGTCGCTCGGTGACGCACGGGTTTCGGTACTTTCAGCCGGCTTGGGCCGGGCATCAGCCCTGGGCTCCACGCGGGTTGCAGCCGGGGTGGCCACCACGGGAGCCCCCACCTCGGGTGTGGACGCAGGCTTGGCAAGCACGTTACTTCCTGTGGCGACGCCCGTCGGGCTCGGGGCCTCGGGTTCGCGCCGTACCGCCGCAGGAGCGACGGAGGGTGCGGGCTCCGTCGGCACCGCTGCGGGCACCACAAGTGGTGCGACTTTGTTGCGATCCGGGATTTCGATCGAAATATCGACTGGAATGGGGCGAGGCTGGGT
Organism: Burkholderiaceae bacterium; assembly: GCA_024710165.1. GTDB lineage: Bacteria > Pseudomonadota > Gammaproteobacteria > Burkholderiales > Burkholderiaceae_C > Simplicispira. The sequence goes on along the minus strand of JANJVG010000119.1, from coordinate 30,400 downwards.
ATCAAAAAGAACGGGGAAACCCACCACGCCCAGCAGCACCAGCAGCGCCGCCCCAATGAGCCGATGGCGGGCCCTGCGGCGCATGGCCTCAATGCTTTCGGCGCGGACGGGGCGCACTGGTTTGGACGCCTTGCCGCCCTGCCCCTTCTGGCCGGGCCACCGAAACTGGAAAAAAGCCATGAAGTTGCAACTACCGTGTCGGGCTAAGCGCCCAGATGCTTGGCCTGGAGCCGCGGCATGCCATTCAGCAGCACACCGCCCACCGTGTGGAAGGATCCAAAGACGACGATTCTATCAGCCGGGTCGGCGGCTGACAGGGCGGCCTGCAAGGCGTCGGCAGGGGTTGCGTGCGTACTGGTAGGCACCTCGCGACGGCCGCCCGCGACGATCTGCAGCGCATTCCACTTCTGCTGTAGCCCGGCGGCGCTTTCAGCCCTTGGCGTGGGCAGATCGGTGAAATACCAGCGGTCCACCACCGGGCCGATCTTGGCCAGCATGGGCGCCAGATCCTTGTCGGCCATGGCGCCAAACACGGCATGGGTGGTGGGGAAATAGCCCATCGCATCCAGGTTGGCCGTCAGGGCCGCCACCGAATGCGGGTTGTGCGCCACGTCCAGCACCAGCGTGGGCTGGCCCGGGATGATCTGGAAGCGCCCGGGCAGCTCCACCAGCGACAGGCCGTTGCGCACCGCCTGCGCCGTGACCGGAAGGCGCTCACGCAGCGCCACCAGCGCCGCCAGCGCCCCGGAAGCGTTGACGAGCTGGTTGGCGCCGCGCAGCGCCGGGTAGGCCATGCCCGCATAGCGCCGGCCGCGCCCGGCCCAGCCCCACTGCTGCTTGTCCCCGGAGAAGTTGAAATCCTGCCCGAAGCGCCAGAGGTCGGCACCGATTTCGCGCGCATGGTCGATCACGCTCTGCGGAGGCACCGGGTCGCTGACCACCACCGGGCGTCCGGTGCGCATGATGCCGGCCTTCTCGCGCCCGATGCTCTCGCGGTCGGGGCCAAGAAATTCAACATGATCGATGTCGATGCTGGTGATGACCGCGCAATCGGCGTCCACGATGTTGGTGGCATCGAGCCGCCCGCCCAGCCCCACCTCCAGGATGGCCACGTCGAGCAGCGAATGGCTCATCAGGCGCAGGATGGCCAGCGTGGTGAACTCGAAGTAGGTCAGTGAAATGTCGTTGCCGTTGAGCGTGCGCGCACTCTCCACGGCCGCAAAATGCTCTAGCAACGCCTCTGCGGAGACTATGTCGCCATGAATCCGGCAGCGCTCCTGAAAGTGCACCAGGTGCGGCGACGAATACACCCCCGTGCGGTAGCCGGCCTCCAGGGCGATGGCCTCGATCATGGCGCAGGTCGAGCCCTTGCCATTGGTGCCCGCCACGGTGATGACGGGGCAGTCAAAGCGCAGCGCCATGCGGCGTGCCACCTCGCTCACCCGTTCCAGACCCATGTCGATGTTGTGCGGGTGCAGGCGTTCGCAGTGCGCAAGCCAGCCTTCCAGGGAGTGAATCTTCGTATGCATACAGCCTGGGATTGTCGCCCAGCATCCGCCTGTCGCATGATGGCGGCATGAAAAACCCGGACATCACCCTCTATGGCATCGCCAACTGCGACACCGTCAAGAAAGCCCGCGCCTGGCTCACCGCACAAGGTCTGGAGCATCAATTCCACGATTTGAAAAAACGGGGCGTCCCACCGGAGCACCTGCAACTTTGGCTACAACAGGCAGGCTGGGAAAAGCTGCTCAACCGCCAGGGCACCACCTGGCGCAAGCTCGATGCCGCCACGCAAGCCGCCGTGCACGACGCCGTCAGCGCCCGCTCCCTGATGCTGGAGCAACCCAGCATCATCAAGCGCCCGGTGGTCGAATGGCGCCATGGCAGTGCGATGCAGGTGACCGTGGGGTTTGATGCCGATCGATGGGAGCAATGCGCGCACAACGACTGCCTCGGTTGAGGCCGCACATTTCTTTACGCAGGTTTACGGTGCACTTGCGTTCCCTTGGTGTGACCCCTCTAAACTTTTCCCCAGGGTGGCGCGTTAAGGGCATAGCAATTGAAAGGGCTCCCTCCATGAAAAAACGGATTGTGTTTTCCCTCCTCGCGGCCGCCTGCGGCCTGGCAGCCGCCCAGGAGCAGGCGCGAGTGATCTCGGCCACGCCCATCGTGCAGCAGGTGGCTTACCCCCGGCAGGTCTGCACCAACGAAACCGTCTACGGCGCTCCACACACCACAGGCGGCGGTGCCGTGCTGGGGGCCCTTGCGGGCGGAGCCGCAGGCAATGCCATCGGCGGTGGCAGCGGTCGTGCGGCCGCCACCGCCCTGGGGGTGATTGGTGGCGCCTTGCTGGGCAACCACATCGAAGGCCAGGGCAGGCCGCCAGGCTACGACGTCGTGCAACGCTGCGGGACCGAAACCACCTACGAAGACCGCACCGTGGGTTACACCGTGGTCTACGAATACGCGGGGCGCCAATACACCACGCAGACGGCCACCGACCCGGGGCCCTACCTGCCTGTGCAGGTGCAACCCCTGTCGAATGGCGCACCCCGGGGCCAGACCTACTCCACCCTGCCCTACCCCTATGCCCAGCCGGGCGTAGTGACATCGCCCTATGCGGTGCCGCAAGGCCCTTCGGGTGTGACGATCATCGACTACGGTGATGAACGGGACCGCTATCGCCCGCACCGCCCCTATCCGTCGCACCGGCACAGCCCCTACGATCGCTGACCTGGCCTTGTACAGAAAGAGCCCGCCGGGCTCTTTTTTTGTGCCGCCGCACCTAGGGCGGCTGCGCAAGGCGGTGGCCTAAAATCAATGGTTTGTCCCAGCACCACACTCCTCCCCATGACCACCGAAAAAATCGACGGCGTGTCCGTCACCACCCAAGCCAGCGTTTACTTTGACGGCAAGTGCGTGAGCCACGGCATCACCCTCCCCGATGGCACGAAGAAGTCGGTCGGCGTCGTGCTGCCCGCCACCCTGACGTTCAACACCGGCGCGCCCGAGATCATGGAATGCGTGGCCGGTTCGTGCGAATACAAGCTCGCCGGCAGCGACGCCTGGGTGAAGTCCTCCCCCGGCGAAAAATTCAATGTGCCCGGCAACTCGAAGTTCGACATCCGCGTGACCGAGGCCTACCACTACATCTGCCACTTCGGCTGAAATTCAGAGCTTTTTTGGCCTCTAGCGCTTACCCATCAAGCGCGAGCAGCTATCATTTTTGAGAAACATTCCATGGCAACCATCCTCCAGAACCTCCCCCTCGGCCAGAAGGTCGGCATTGCCTTCTCCGGCGGCCTCGACACCAGCGCGGCCCTGCGCTGGATGAAGAACAAGGGCGCTCTGCCCTACGCCTACACGGCCAACCTGGGCCAGCCCGACGAGCCCGACTACGACGCCATCCCGCGCAAGGCCATGGAATACGGCGCCGAACAGGCCCGCCTGATCGACTGCCGCACGCAGCTGGCCCACGAAGGCATCGCCGCGCTGCAGGCCGGCGCCTTCCACATCAGCACCGCCGGCGTGACCTACTTCAACACCACGCCGCTGGGCCGCGCCGTCACCGGCACCATGCTGGTGTCGGCCATGAAGGAAGACGACGTCCACATCTGGGGCGACGGTTCCACCTTCAAGGGCAACGACATCGAGCGCTTCTACCGCTACGGCCTGCTGACCAACCCCTCGCTCAAGATCTACAAGCCCTGGCTCGACCAGCTGTTCATCGACGAGCTGGGCGGCCGCGCCGAAATGTCGGCCTTCATGACCAAAGAAGGCTTTGGCTACAAGATGAGCGCCGAAAAGGCCTACAGCACCGACAGCAACATGCTGGGCGCCACGCACGAGGCCAAGGACCTGGAATTCCTCAACAGCGGCATCCGCATCGTCAACCCCATCATGGGTGTGGCGTTCTGGAAACCCGAGGTCGATGTGAAGGCCGAGGAAGTGTCCGTGACCTTCAACGAAGGCCAGCCCGTGGCCCTCAACGGCAAGGAATACACCGACCCCGTCGAACTGATCCTCGAAGCCAACCGCATCGGCGGCCGCCACGGCCTGGGCATGAGCGACCAGATCGAGAACCGCATCATCGAGGCCAAGAGCCGCGGCATCTACGAGGCCCCCGGTCTGGCGCTGCTGCACATCGCCTACGAGCGCCTGGTGACCGGCATCCACAACGAAGACACCATCGAGCAGTACCGCATGAACGGCCTCAAGCTCGGCCGCCTGCTGTACCAGGGCCGCTGGTTTGACCCCCAAGCCATCATGCTGCGCGAAACCGCCCAGCGCTGGGTGGCGCGCGCCATCACCGGCACCGTCACGCTGGAGCTGCGCCGCGGCAACGACTACTCGCTGCTCAACACCGAGTCCCCCAACCTGACCTACGCGCCCGAGCGCCTGTCGATGGAGAAGGTGGAAGACGCGCCCTTCTCGCCCGCCGACCGCATCGGCCAGCTCACCATGCGCAACCTGGACATTGTGGACACACGCGCCAAGCTGATGACCTACGCCCAGTCCGGCCTGCTGACGCTGGGCCAGGGCTCGCCGCTGCCGCAACTGGGCAACGACGACAAGTAAGCCCGCACCCCGCGCGCAACATAAAAAACCGCCTTCGGGCGGTTTTTTATGGTCTTTTTGGCCTCTAGCCCTTACGTATCATGCGCTAGCAGCTATTCTATCAATAGCAAAGAGGACACCTATGCTGGCGTCTCGGCGCACACCTGGTCCCTGCCACTGTTTTTGGCCTGGTACAGGGCTTGGTCGGCGCGTGCCAGCAGGCTTTCCACCGAATCTCCGGCGCGCACGGTGGCCACGCCAGCGCTGATCGTCAGGGCTTGCTGGTGCGGAAAAACATGCCCACGCACCCGCTGCAAGAGACGCTCGGCCTGCTGGACGGCCTGTTCGGTAGTGGTTTCGTGGCAAATCACCACAAACTCCTCACCACCCCAACGGCACACCGTATCCACCTGGCGCACCACCGCCGGGATCAGGCGTCCCAGCTCGGCCAGCACCCTGTCGCCCATCAGGTGCCCGTGGCTGTCGTTGATGTGCTTGAAATGGTCGATATCGAACATCAACACCGACAACGGCCGCGCAAACCGCTGGGCACGCTCCACGTCCAGAGCCAAGGCGCTCTCCAGACCGTGGCGGTTGAGCAGGCCGGTGAGCGCATCGGTCTGCGACAGGGTGCGCAAACGGGCGTTGAACTGATGCAGGCGGCGCATCCAGAGCAGACTGGTCAGGGCCACAGCTGCCAGCAAGGCCAGCAGCCAGAGGGCCACGGTGTAGTCGGTATCCACCTGGGTCACCACCTTGATCGACACATGGCGGTCCACCACCCGCGACCGGTCCTGGGCTGTAAGCGTGGCGATGCCCTTGTCCAGCAAATCACGGAGCACCGTTTCGGACTTGAGCACACCCACGCGCAGGTGGTTGTCATAACCAGGCACCTGGCCCGCAATCTTGAGGTTGAACCAGCCCTTGTGCTTGATGGTGTGCGCCGCCACGATGAGCGAGCGCAACGTGACATCGGCCCGGCGCTCCGACACCATCTGCAGCGCCTCGGCCTCGGAATCGGTGCCCACGAAGCGCAGTTGGGGGTAGTCCTTGCGCAGGCGCTCCATCATGGCCGTGCCACGGGGCAGGGCCATGGTCTTGCCGGACAGGGCCGCCAGATCGGCGATGAAGGGGTGCTCCTCGCGCGTGATGAGGACATTCGGGTCGCTGAGCAGGGGCTCGGTGAAGATCAGCCAGCGCTCGCGCTCGGGCGTGCGGTTGAGAAAGCTCATGAGGCGGCACTCGCCCGCCCGGGATGCCGCCAGCGATTCCTCCCAGGTGCGCGTCACGCGCAGCTGAAACTGCAGGCCCAGCCGTTCACCCAGCAGTGCCAGCAGGTCGGCAGAGATACCCACATGCTGACCCGAGGCATCAATCACCTCGAAGGGCCACCAGTCCGGGTCCACGCACAGGCTCAGCGGGCTGTGCGCACCCAGATAGGCACGCTCGCTTTCATTGAGTGGCTGCGCGGCCAGCAGCGGCGCCGCCAGGCACCACAGCCCGGCTATCCACCACCGTAGGCACAGGCGAAGAAAGCTCACACCACCACCGGTTCCGGCTCCAGCCGGATGCCAAAGCGCTCGTACACGCTGGTCTGGATCGCCTTGGCCAGCGTCATGACCTCGCCACCGGTCACACTGTCCTGGCCGTGGCCCCGGTTGACGAGCACCAGGGCCTGTTTTTCATACACCGCCGCCTTGCCCACCGTCTTGCCCTTCCAGCCGCAGGCGTCGATGAGCCAGCCCGCCGCCAGCTTGATGCTGCCGTCGGGCATGGGGTAGTGCACGATCTTCGGGTCGCGCGCAATGATGTCCTGGCACTGCTCGGGCGTGACCGTGGGGTTCTTGAAGAAGCTGCCGGCGTTGCCCAGCACGGCCGGGTCGGGCAGCTTGGCACGTCGGATTTCGCATACCCAGTCGAAGATCTGCTGTGCGGTGGGCGGCTGTCCACCCAGCTCGGCGGCGCGGCGCTCCAGTTCGAGATAACCGAGTTCCGGCTTCCAGGGCTTGGGCAGGCGAAAACGCACCTGCATGATGACCGCGCGCCCCGCCAACCCCATGCCACGCGGCAGGCTGCCGGGGATGCCGGACTGCGCGGGGGCATGCTTGAATACGGAATCGCGGTAGCCAAAGGCACACTGGGCTGCGTCAAGCGTGAAAGTCTGCCCGGTGGCCAGATCGATGGCGTCGAGCGATTCGAACCGGTCCTGCAGCTCAACGCCATAGGCGCCGATGTTCTGCACCGGCGCGGCCCCCACGGTGCCCGGGATCAGCGCCAGGTTTTCCAGCCCGGGCCAACCCTGGGCCAGCGTCCAGGCCACGGTGTCGTGCCAGGGCTCGCCCGCACCCACCTCAATGATCCAGGCGTGGGGCGTCTCCTGCACCAGGCGCCGCCCCCGGATTTCCATCTTCAGCACCACCGTGCTGACATCCCCCGTCAGCACCACATTGCTGCCGCCGCCGAGCACGAACACCGGGGCATGGCCGAGTACGGGGTCGGCCAGAAACGCCTCGATATCCTTGACCGACCGCACGCGCACCAGCGTTTCAGCACGCGCAACAATGCCAAAGGTGTTGTAGGGCTGCAAGGAGACGTTTTTCTCGACTAACATTGCCCGAATTGTCGCACCGGGCCTGGGTGCGACCCGCTTTTTGGAGAAACACCCCGCCATGCCGTCTTTTGATACCGTTTGTGAAGCCGACTTCGTTGAAGTGAAGAATGCCGTAGAAAACGCGGCCAAGGAAATCGGCACCCGTTTCGACTTCAAGGGCACCTCCGCCGCCGTCGAGCTCAAGGACAAGGAAATCACCCTGTTCGGCGACGCCGAGTTCCAGCTCACCCAGGTCGAGGACCTGCTGCGCAACAAGCTCACCAAACGCAACGTGGACGTGCGCTTCCTCGACATCGGCAAGCCTACGAAGATCGGCGGCGACAAGGTCAAGCAGGTGGTCAAGGTGCGCAACGGCATCGACGCCGAGCTGGGCAAGAAGCTGCAGCGCCTCCTCAAGGACAGCAAACTCAAGGTGCAGGCCGCCATCCAGGACGAGAAGGTGCGCGTCACCGGCGCCAAGCGCGACGACCTGCAGGCCGCCATGGCGCTGATCCGCAAGGACATCACGGACATGCCGCTGTCGTTCAACAACTTCCGCGACTGAGCCCTGTCCATGGCCTCGCCACACCCAGCCCTGCTCGCCGTGTTGCTGACGGGTGCCTTGTGGGCGCCGGGCGTGGCCTGGGCGCAGGCCGTCTCGCTGGCGGGGGTTCTGGGCAGCAAGGCCCTGCTGGTGGTCGATGGCTCGGCGCCACGGGGTGTGAGCGCGGGCGAGATCCACCAGGGCGTGAAGGTGATTTCGGTCGGGCGTGACGAGGCCGTGATCGAAATCAAGGGCACGCGCAGCACCGTGCGCCTGGGCGAGGCGCCCGTGAGCGTGGGCGCACGCGGCGGCAGCGGGCGCAAGATCATTCTCATGAGCGACAGCCGGGGCCACTTTGTGAACCAGGGCCAGATCAACGGGCGGGTGATGCAGTTCATGGTGGATACGGGCGCCACCACGGTAGCCATCGGCAAGCCCGACGCCGACCGCATGGGGCTGGACTACCAGAACGGCCAACCCGTGCGCATGAACACCGCCAACGGCGTGGCGCAAGGCTGGCGCATTCGCCTGAACTCGGTTCGCATTGGCGATGTGGAAGTCCTGAACGTGGACGCCATCGTCACACCCCAGGCCATGCCGTATGTGTTGCTGGGCAACAGCTACCTGGGCGCGTTCCAGATGACCCGTAACAACGACCAGATGGTGCTCGAAAAGCGGCACTGAACACACCATGCATCCGGCCCGCGCTGCGCACGACGAGGAATACGAGGATTTGCTGGGCCTGTGGGGCGACCTGGAGTCGGGCCTGTCGGTGCTGCTGGCCCGGCCCCAGCATGTGCAGGATTTTTCTGCCAAGGTGCGGCAGTTCGACCATTGGCTGCAGGAGCTGGTGACGCACGACATCGACGCCGCGCTATACCTGATGTTCCAGCTCGCAGCCACCTCCACGGTGGGCTACAGCGCCTCGCACGCGCTGGTCTGTGCAACGCTGTGCCACATTCTGTCGCGCGGATTCGATCTGCCGGTCAATGAGCGCAACGCCCTGGTGCGGGCAGCCCTGACCATGAACATCGGCATGACCCGGCTACAGGACGACCTCGCCGTGCAGCGCGACCCTCCCAGTTCAGCGCAAAAAGAAGCCATTGCCTCCCACCCGCTGCGCAGCCAGGACATGCTGGAGCAACTGCACATCACCAACGATCTCTGGCTCGACCTGGTGGGACAGCACCACACCCGGGTGTCCGAGCGCACCGCGCTGGACCAGCTCAGCCCCGTGGACCGGCTTACCCGCATCCTGGGCACCATCGACCGCTACGCCGCCATGATCAGCCCGCGTAAATCGCGCGTGGGGCGCAGCTCCACCGATTCGGTGCGTGAACTGGTCGGCAGGCAAGTGCAGGAGCGCGACGAAGTGGGTCTGATGCTGGTGCGCACCGTGGGCCTGTGCCCGCCGGGCTCCTTTGTGCGGCTGGACAACGGCGACATTGCCGTGGTGCTGCGCCGCGGCACCCAGGCCAATATGCCGGTGGTGGCCAGCCTGGTCGACCGCCAGAACCATCCGCTGAGCGAGCCTCGCCTGCACCAGACAGCCTCCGGCAAGCCACGCATCCAGTCGGCACTGGCACGCAACGCGGTCACCGTGGAACTGAACCACCGCACCATGGTGCGGCTGGGGCAGTTTGCGGCGGCCCCGCCCTCCAGCGCCACCCGGCTGCTGACCCAACCCGCGCCGCTGCTCTGAGCCATGCAGCGGCTGCAGTGCGTCCGCCAGGTTCAGTCCAGGTGCCCCCAATAGATCAAGGCATCGCGCCCCTGCACCGACAGATCGACCTGCGCCCCCACCGGCAGCAATACCTTGGTAGGCACATGGCCATACGGCAAACCCGTGAGCACCGGAATGACCAGTTGGCTGCGCAGCCAGTCCACCACGGTCTGCAGCTTGAAACCCTTGTCGTGCGGCGCCAGCCGGTAGTTGCTGAACTGGCCCAGCACCAGCGCCTTTTGCCGCGCCAGCACACCGGCGTGCAGCAGTTGCGTGAGCATGCGCTCCACCCGGTAGGGGTGCTCGTTCACGTCCTCGACAAACAGAATGCCACCGTCCACCTGGGGAAAGTACGGCGTGCCCACCAGCGCGCACAGCACGGCCAGGTTGCCCCCCCACAGGGTGCTGGAGGTAACCTCGAACTCGGGCAGCGGCACTTCGGGCGCGCCAGCGGCCCGCCGCTCCTTGGGCATGCGCCAGCCAGCACCCTCGCCGTGGCCGCTGAGCAGGTCGTCAAAACAGGCTTCCATGATGTCGTCGGGCCCCTCCTGCACGCCAAAGTCGGCGCCCAGCGCGGGGCCGGCCCAGGTTACGGCGCCGGCCTGCGCCAGCACGGCACATTGCAGCGCGGTGAAGTCGCTGATGCCCACAAACTGCGTGCCCTTGTCCACCGCGCGTGCCACGGCAGCACAGTCGATACCCGGCAAGATGCGCGTGAGGCCATAGCCCCCGCGCGAAATCAGCGCCACGTCGGCCCCGCTGGCGGCTGCGCGGTGGATGGCGGCCAGGCGCGTGGCATCGTCGCCCGCAAAGCGGGTGTGCTGGGCCAGGGCGTCGGGGTCGATTTCCACCTCGTGCCCCAGGGCCTGCAGGCGTCTGATGCCCCGGCGAAAGGCGGCCTTGTCGCGCACGGCGCTGGAGGGGGAATAGATGTAAATGTGCTTGGGGCCGTGTTCGTGGCCGCAGCCACAGGCGGCATGGTCGTGGTCGGAAGGCAAGGCGTTCGGGCCCTGCGCGGGCCCGCTCCGTAGATGCTCAAAGGCGGAAGTATTCCACAGCCTCAGGCACCTTCTTCGAGCCCCAGGCTCTGGCACCGCGAGTCAGATACCAGACAACACCGCATCCATGGCAGCAACCAAAGTGCTGGCCTGCGTTGCCACGTTGTCAACCGAGCATCGCAACTGCTTGACTGGCAAAGGCGCTGCAAAGTGTGCCAACGCATGCAGACGCTGACCGTTGACGGTGATGACCGGACACAGTGCGTTCGGCACCTTGCCTGAAAAGTCGAGCACGGCCAGCGGCACGGTCAGTCGGGTAGCCAGTGCATCGAGCAAATCACTCTGGATCACGACCACGAAAGGGATGCCGCTGGCCCCACTGGCGCTGGGGTTGGGAAAAACGTCGTACTGGGCCATTTACCAAGGCCGCAGGTCGGCACCCGGAATACCCAATGTGTCGACAAGGGCGTTCTGGTTCGCCAGCCAGTCGCCAAAATCGGCTTCAAACGCCTTTTTGCGCGCAGCGAGATCAGCCTTACCCACGCTGGACCGCAGGGCTTGGTAGTGTTCGACGCTGAGGATCACCGTATCGAGTTGACCCGCCTTTTCCACAAAAACAGGTTCGCGCTTGGCTTGGGCGCAGAGGCTGCCAAAACGGTTTTTGGCTTCGGTGGCTGTAACGCGCATGACGAACTCCTCAAATAGTTGGCCATTTTAGCCATCGTTTTTGAAGTAGCGCCCATTTGGGTAGGTGGTGCACCCCCAATGCCATGGTCAAAGCCGGAAATACTCCACAGCCTGCTGCGCGATCGGCGCGCCGTGCTCCTGCACGAAATGGCCCGCCTGCGGCAGCACCACCAGCTCGGGCGCGCCGCGCACGGTGTGTTGCAGGCGCTGCATCACCGGCACGCCCAGGACGGGATCGCACGCGCCTGCGAAGAGCAGGCTGCGGCCCGTCCAGCGGTGCTGCCAAAAATCACGCGCCGCCTGGGAGAGTGCGGCGCCCGGAGCCCCGGGGTGGTCGGGCACAAGGCGGGGGAAGGCACGCAGCGCAGCGCGATGGCCCGCGTCGGGGAAAGGCGCATCGTAGGCCGCGCACTCGGCCGCGCTCCGTTGCGGGTTGCCGCGCGCCAGCAAGCGGCCCACGCCGAACAAGGGTTTGTCGGCGCACATGGCGCGCCAGTCCAGAAAGCCCTGCGAGAGCGGCTCCTCGCCCGTGGCCAGCAGGGTGTTCATGGCCAACAGACCGACATAGCGCTCGGGCGCGGCCATGGGCAGCGTCAGGCCCAGGATGCCGCCCCAGTCCTGCACCACGAGCACCACGTTGTGCAGATCCAGCCGCTGCACCAGCTCCAGCAGCACCTGGCGGTGCCATTCAAAGCTGTGGGCACGCTCCTTCTTGGGCTTGTCGCTCTTACCAAAGCCGATGAGGTCGGGCGCGACCACACGGTGGCCCGCCTGCACAAAGACCGGCAGCATGTGCCGGTACAGGTAGCTCCAGGCCGGGTTGCCGTGCAGGCACAGCCAGGTGAGCGGTGCATCGCGCGGGCCTTCGTCCAGGTAGTGCAGGCGCAGGCCTGCCAGCGCGGGCAGGTCGCTCACATAGTGCGGTGCCCAGGGGTAGCCAGGCAGGTCGGCAAAGCGCGCCTCGGGCGTGCGCAGCGCATCGTCGCGCAGCGGGTGGGCGGCCAGCGCCTGGCTGCGCTGCTGCTGGCGGCGGGTGCGGAAGAACTGGGCCAGCAGCGCCCCGCACTCCTGCGCCAGCACGCCGCCCTGCACCTGGGTCTGGTGGTTGAGCTGGGGCTGGGCAAACAGGTTGACCACCGAACCGGCCGCGCCGGTCTTGGGGTCTGCTGCGCCAAACACCACGCGCGGCAGGCGTGCGTGCAGGAGCGCGCCGCTGCACATGGCGCAAGGCTCCAGCGTGACGTAGAGCGTGCAGTCTTCGAGCCGGTAGTTGCCCAACTGCCGGGCTGCCGCCCGCAGGGCGGCGATTTCGGCATGGGCGGTGGGGTCGTGCCCTGCCACCGGGGCGTTGCGGCCGGTGGCAATCAGCGTGTCGCCCCGCACCAGCACGGCGCCCACCGGCACCTCGCCCGCTTGTGCCGCCGCCTGCGCCTGGGCCAGGGCCTGGCGCATCCAGCGCTCGTCCTGTGCAAGGATCATTTGCTATTATTTTTATAGCTACCAGCGCTTACCCAATAAGCGCTAGATGCTAATTTCATCAATATTCCGTGGAGGCTGGGCGTGCCTGTTGCAAGGCCTGGTCCAGCGCCTTGCGGTACTGCTCCTGCACCTGCTGGGCCTGCGCGGGGGTGGTCACGGTGGTGGGCATGTCCGGCAGCGGCGCCACGGGCGCCACGGCGGGGGGCGGCAGTGTTTTGCGTGTGAGCAGTGCCACCACGGCCAGCACCACCAGCAAGGAAATCAGTCCCAAGGCAGCACGCATGTCATTCCTCCTGAATGGGCACCATGCCCAAGGTTTGCATCCATTGCGCCAGGGCCTGCGCGTCCGGCCCACCCTGGCGGTAGGCGGCATGCAGCGCGGCATGCGACTCCTTGCGGTGCTGGTTGAGCTTGAGCTTGCATTGCAGCGCCGTCACATGCAGCTCGAAGGCGACGATGCCCGCCATCATCTTGTGCGCAAAGTCTTCCCCCAGGGCGCGCCACTGCGCGGCATAGGGCGGCTCGTGGTCACCTATCAAGGCCTTGAGCAAGGCGTCCTTGGCTGCGGGTTCCTCCACCATGTGCGCGCGCACCCGGCAGTGCACGGCTAGGTAGTTCCAGCTGGGTACTCGCTGCGGGTCAGGGTACACGGCGGGCGACAGGTAGGCGTGCGGCCCCAGAAAGGCCACCAGCGCCTCAGGGCGCTGTTGCAGATAGCGCCAGTGCGGATTGCCGCGCGCGCAATGGCCCAGCAGCACACGCTGTTCGCCACGCACCTGCAGGTGCAGGGGAAGATGGGTGATGAAGGGAAAGCCCTCGTCGTCCGTGGAAACCAGGCTGACCAGCGGGTGGGCGCGCATCAATGCGTCGGCATGCGCGCTGTCGTGGCTTTGGAAATGGGCGGGAAGGTACATGCGGGGCTCCTGAACCCTGCACTGTATCGGCAAAACGGCCGCCCGCGCACGAGGCGCGGAGCGGCCGTCAAAGGGCTGCATGCGGGCGCCCCGGGGCGCCAGAGCATCAGTTCAGCGTCACGCGTGCATTGTCCTTGTAGGTGTAGAGCGTCACGGCCGGCGTGGTCAGTTCACCCTTGGGGGTGAAGGCGATGTTGGCTGTCACGCCCTTGAACTGGGTCTTGCCGATGAAGGGCGTGTAGGCGCGCGGGTCCACCGAGTTGGCACGCTTCATCGCGTCGGCCAGCACCATGGCAGCGTCGTAGGCGTAGGGGCTGTAGATCTGGAACTGGCCGGGGAACTTGGCGTCGTAACGCTTCTTCCACTCGGCGCCGCCCTGCATCTTGTCGACCGAGGCGCCGCCGGTGGCGCAGGTCACGTTCACCAGTGCGGGCGATTTGCCGGCCAACTCGGGCAGCTTTTCAGTGCACAGCGCGTCGCCGCCAAAGAACTTCACGTTGCCCAGGCCGAGTTGCACCATCTGGCGCAGCATGGGGCCGGCCTGCGCGTCGAGGCCGCCGTAGAAGACGGCGTCGGGCTTCTTGTTCTTGATCGCGGTGAGGATGGCCATGAAGTCGGTGGCCTTGTCGTTGGTGAACTCTTCGGCCACCACATTCATGCCCTTTTGCTTGGCCGTGGCCTTGAATACGTTGGCCACGCCCTGGCCATAGGCCGTGCGGTCGTCGATGACGGCCACGTTCTTGAGCTTGAGCGTGTCGGCGGCAAACACGGCCAGCGCTGCGCCCAGCGCGTTGTCATTGGCGATCAGGCGGAAGGTGGTCTTGTAGCCGGGCTTGGTCAGGTCGGGGTTGGAGGCCGAGGCCGTGATGTTCGGCAGGTCGCATTTGGAATAGACCGAGGCCGCGGGAATCGAGGTGCCCGACTGCAGATGGCCCACAAGGCCCGCGACCTTCTGGTCGCACAGCTTTTGCGCCACGGCGGTGGCTTGGCGTGGGTCGCCTGCGTCGTCCTCGGCAGCCAGCTCGAACTTAATCTTCTTGCCGCCGATGACCAGGCCTTGCGCGTTGAGGTCCTCAACCGCCAGGCGCACACCGTTTTCGGTGTCCTTGCCGATGTGGGCAATGCCGCCCGAGATGGGGCCTGCGTGGCCGATCCTGACCACCTGGACCTCTTGTGCAGACGCAAAACCACAGGCAGCGGCCAGCGCGGCGGCGGCGCCCAGTTGCACGGAAAACGGAAAACGATGGAAACGCACGGACATCAACTTCACTCCTGGGAGAAAAAAGAAAACAGCAGGCGGCTGGTGACCCCTCGGGGCGCCGCAGTGCAAAAAAGTGACAGCCGTAGATGCTAGCCAGTCTTGCCCCGCTCCCGGCCGGCCCCGCAGTGCCTGATGACAGAAAAGACAGGCCATTACGCCGACTAATACCCGGAAAAATCGAGGCTTGAGACGCTATGTATTCAATAGCTACAAGCGATTTATGGACAAGGGCTCGAAGCGGATTAGATACCAAAAAATCAACACACCTGGCATTTGCCGCACAATGACTGCATGCAACGCAATGTCATCGCCAACGTCCCCCTTCTGTCCTCCAGCGGCCGCACGCTGGAGGTGCTGGACCCTTCGGACGGGCAGCCCTTTGATGAAATCCAGCGCGGCAACGCACGGGACATCGACCACGCGGTGCATGCGGCACGCCAGTGCCTGGACGCCGTCTGGCGGCAAACCCGCGCCACCGACCGCGGGCGCTGGTTGCTGGAGCTCTCCACCCGGGTGAGCGCCCAGGCCGACACACTGGTGGCGCTGGAGCAGCGCGACTGCGGCAAGCCCGCCTGGCAGGCCCGTGCCGAGGTGCATGCACTGGTACGCGCCCTCGCCTTGCATGCTGCCGCCTGTCGCGCAGAGCAAAGCGAAACCCGTTGCACCACACCGGACGGCGGCAGCATCCTGACCTGGCATGTCCCACGGGGCGTGACCGCGCACATCCTGCCCTGCACCCACTCCATGCCCCTGTTCGGCCACACCGTGGGTGCGGCGCTGGCAGCGGGCAATGTCTGCGTCATCAAACCTTCTGAAAACGCCAGCCTGGGCCTGCTGCGCGTGGCCCAGATCGCCGCCGAGGCGGGGCTGCCTGCCGGCGCGCTCAACATCGTGACCGGCCTCGGCCCCGAGGCAGGCGACGCACTGGCGCGCCACCCCGGCATTGACCACCTGCGCTTCACCGGCAGCCGCAGTGTGGGCACGCTCATCCTGCAGGCCGTGGCGGAACGTCATTGCCCCGCCACCCTGGAGCTGGGTGGCAAGAGTCCGCACATCGTCTTTGCCGACGCCGACCTCGACGCCGCCCTGCCCGCCATCGTCCAGGCAGCCATCTACAACGCAGGCCACAGCGCCACGGCAGCCTCACGCGTGCTGGTGGAAATGTCGGCCTATGAGTCCGTGCTCGAGCGCCTGGGCCAGGCGTTCGAGCGGCTGCGCGTGGGCCCCGCCTCCATGACTCCGGACCTCGGGCCGCTGATGCACAGCCGACAGCAGCAACATGTGTGGGATTTCCTGTCCGACGCCCAGGTGGACGGCATTGCAATGGTGGCCCAGGGCCAGATCGCAGACGAAGCCCCCGAAGCCGGCTTCTACCAGGCCCCCACGCTGCTGCGTGATGTACCGACAACGCACCGCCTGGTGCAGGAAGACGTCCCCGGCCCGGTGCTTTGCGCCATGCCCTTTGAGGACGAGGACCATGCCTGCGAACTGGCCCACGCCACGCGCCCGAGCCCGAGCCCGACGGCCGGGGTGTGGACGAGCAACAGCGAACGCGCCTTGCGCATGGCACGGCGCATCCGCAGTGCGCAGGTCTTTGTCAACCATTACGACGCCGCCTGCGACCTGGAGTTACCATTTGGCGGTTTGCAAGCCGGTAACTGCGGGAACGAAATCGGCGTCGAGGCTGCCAGCAGCGTGCGTACGTTCAAAACCGTGACCCTGCCCCCTGGCTGACACAACGCACTCGCCCTGCAGGCTCCGGCCCGCAACCGCCAGCGCCAGCAGCCAGCAGCCAGCGCACCTACCAAGATTCTTCATGCCCCTGAGCCCCCCCGCCCCCCGCAAGCCCAGCCATACGCGCCGGGTGATTTACCAAGGATATGAACGCGACGATGGACTATGGGACATCGAAGCCGAACTGCACGACAGCAAAACCTACGATGGAACCTCGCTGCGCGACGGCAGCGTGCGACCCGCAGGCGCCGCCATCCACCACCTGTGGCTGCGCGTGACGGTGGGTCGCGACCTGGTGGTGCACGCCATCGAAGCGGCCATGGACACCGTTCCCCTGCACGATTGTCCGCTGGCGCGTGACGCCCTGCAGCGCATGGTGGGGTGCTCCATGGCGCGTGGCTGGCGCCAGTCCATCCAGAAGCACCTGGGCGGCGTGGCCAGCTGCACGCACCTGCGCGAACTGCTGTTCAACCTGGCCACAGCCAGCTTCCAGACACTGCCCGCGGCCTTCACCCCGGCCAGCGACGACGAGCCGCCTCGCCACCTGAACCAGTGCACAGGCTGGGACTTTCATGGCCAAGGCGTCAAAGAGTACTACCCCCGGTTTTACCGCGGCGCAGCCACGGCGCCCGGCCGGGCCGAAACCAGCTGAACCGCCCCGTCCGGCCCTGCCATCCAGCGGGCCAAGGCACAGCGGTGCCTGTGGGGTGCTGCCCTCGCCGGACATGGCAGATGCTGTCAGCCGATCACTTCCTTCAGGGCCGCGTCGTACAGGCTGGTGAGTCGGTCCATCACGTCCAGCAGCCGCTCGCTGGTCGTGGCCACGACTTCAAGCCCGCGGTCGTCCACCTTGCGCTGCAGGGCGGCGTCAAAAAACAGCCATTGCGAATCGCCCAGGGCCAGCTCATTGCGGATGGCCGGCGTGGAAACCGGGGCCGACACCAGCGTGGCCATGGACTGGCGGAATTCCGCCGCGTCGGCTTTCATCTGCTCCTGGGCCGCCTTGCCATCGAGTCTGGCAGCCGTCAGAAAGTAGTTCTTGGCCAGCCGCTGCGCCAGGGCCCGCTGGCGGCCAGCCAGATTCACCAGCCTGGCCGTGCCGGTCTTGCCAGCCTTCTCGAAGGCCTCGGTGGCCAGCTGCGCCGCCGCCAGCATCTTGTCGGACTGGGCCGCCACCGCGGCGACCGACTCCCGCGTGGGGGGCATCACCATCGCCGACTCCAGGGTGGCAAACTGCTTCTGCACCTCGGTCACCAGGCGACCGAGTTCGGCTGGCCACTGCACCCGGGACAGGTCCTCAAAGCCCGACTGCACCAGCTGGCGTGAGGAGGTCAGCACCGAACGGGCCTGTTCGGGCAGAACGTTCAGGTGGATCTGACAGTACGCCTTGGCGATGCGCTGGGACATGGCCCGAAAACGCCCGGTGCGATTGATGGCGGTGGACAGGGCCAGTTGCGCATGGGCCGGAGTGAACGCCGGGGCCAGAAGCCCCAACGCCACCGCCTGAAGCAGGGCACGGCGGCTGGCGGTGCGGCCTGGCTGGTGGGCAAGAAATTTCATGAAAGGGCTGCCTCCTTTGGGTGAGGCGCCATTGTGTCGACTCCCCAGCTGTGGGCTCCTGATGGACATCAACACCACCCCAAGCCTCCAAACCCTCGTACACGGCCCCGTGCCCTCCCGAGCGTCGCGCTGGACTGAACTTGACACGGCGCAAGGTTCATTGCCGGTGCGGCATCGCAATGGGGCCGATGGGGCAGAATCCGCCTATGTCCGAACGCGTCATCCCTCTGGTGCAGCATCGCATGGCAGGGCTGCGGCCCCTGCTTCCCACCCAGCCGACAGCCCCCTCAGGCATGCTGACCGATACCCGCGGACGACCGTTGCGCGACCTGCGCATCAGCGTCACCGACCGCTGCAACTTCCGGTGCAACTACTGCATGCCCAAAGAGGTGTTCGATAAGGAGCACGCCTTTCTGCCGCACCGTGCCCTGCTGAGCTTTGAGGAGATCACGCGCCTTGCCCGGGTGTTTCTGGCCCATGGCGTGCGCAAGATCCGCCTCACCGGGGGCGAGCCGCTGCTGCGCCGCAACCTGGAAGCACTGATTGACCAGCTGGCGCAGCTGCGCACAGTGGATGGCGCCCCCCCCGATCTGACCCTCACCACCAATGGATCGCTGCTCGCCCGCAAGGCACGTGCCCTCAAGGCGGCAGGCCTGAACCGCGTGACCGTGAGCCTGGACGGCCTGGACGACGCGGTGTTCCGCCGCATGAACGACGTGGACTTTCCGGTGGCCGAGGTGCTGGCGGGCCTGGATGCCGCGCACGCAGCAGGCCTTTCGCAGATCAAGGTCAACATGGTCGTCAAGCGCGGCACCAACGACCACGAAATTCTGCCCATGGCACGGCACTTCCGCGGCACAGGCACCACGCTGCGCTTCATCGAATACATGGACGTTGGGGCCACCAACGGCTGGCGCATGGACGAGGTGCTGCCCTCGGCCGAGCTGATTGCACGCCTGCGCGCCGAGCTGCCGCTGGTGCCCCTCGAGCCCAACGCCCCCGGCGAGACGGCCGAGCGTTGGGGCTATACCGACGCTTCGGGCCAGCATGACCCGGCGCTGGGCGAGGTGGGCGTAATCAGCAGCGTGACGCAGGCCTTCTGCGGCGACTGCAACCGTGCCCGCATGTCCACCGAGGGCCAGCTCTACCTGTGCCTGTTCGCTACCCAGGGCCACGACCTGCGCGGACTGCTGCGCGACGGCGCCAGCGACGCCGACATCGCCTCAGCCCTGGCGCACATCTGGCAGGGCCGCAGCGACCGCTACTCCGAACTGCGCGCCAGCCTGCCCGCCGAGGCTGGCCGGGGCACGCGGCGCGTGGAGATGAGCTACATCGGTGGCTGAGATCCACCCTGCCCGCCCATGATCGATCCCCACCACATCACCGGCCTGGTGCTCGCTGGCGGCCAGGGCTCGCGCATGGGCGGTGTGGACAAAGGGCTGCAGTTTCTGGACGGTGTGCCGCTCGCACAGCACGCACTGCGGCGGCTGCAGCCGCAGGTGGGCACGTTGATGGTCAACGCCAACCGCAACCACGCCGCCTACGAGGCCTTTGGCGTGCAGGTCTGCTCCGACACCCTTCCCGGTTTTGCGGGCCCGCTGGCGGGCTTCCTGGCCGCAATGGCACTGTGCCGCACCCCCTGGCTGCTCACCGTGCCCTGCGACACCCCGCGCTTTCCCGTCGACCTGGCCGCACGCCTGGCCATTGCCGCGCAGGCGCAAAACACCGACATCGCCATGGCCCTGGCCCCCGACAGCGAAGCACCAGGGACCCCCCTGCGCCCGCAGCCCGTGTTCTGCCTGCTGCGCGCCAGCCTGCACGACAGCCTGGCGCACTACATCGCGGACGGTGGCCGCAAGGTGGGCGCCTGGGCGGCACAGCACCGCTGCGTTCACGTGCCCTTCAACCAGCCTTCGGACGACCCCCGCGCGTTCTTCAACGCCAACACCCTGGATGAGCTGCGCCAGCTAGTCCAGTGAATCAGAAAATCAACGGAACGTGGGTCCCCGGCTGGGCCGCAGGGCACCGGTGGACCGCTGATTGCTCTGACTGCCGCTCACCTGCAACACGGCCCAACGCGGCAGACCCGTGTTGTCCCTGCGCACCATTTGCAACCATTTTTTTCGCGCAAGCGTACTATCTGGCAGTGGCCGCTCGAGACTCCGGCAGGGCGCACCTTGACCGGAGCATGTGCATGCAACCCTTGTCAGGGAGTACTGTCATGTCCTTGTTATCGACCCTGTCGCTCAAACTACGGCTCATCATCACCACGGCCGCTTTGGTGGTGCTGGGTGTCGCAGCCCTCTCGGCGTTCAACTTCTTCACCGTTCGCTCGTCGGCCATGGCAACACTGACCGAGAGCACTTCCGGGCTGGCAAAAGCCCGGGCCGAAGGGATTGCCGAATGGGTCAAAACCCGCGCCGCCGCCGTCCAGGCGCTGGAACCAGCCACCCGCCTGCGTGAGCCGCTGCCCTCCCTGACGCAGGGTGTCAAAAGCGCAGGATTCGACACCACCTACATCGGCTACGCCAACAAGACAGCGATATTTTCAACACCGCAAAACCTTCCAGCCGACTGGGATCCCACCAGTCGGCCCTGGTACCAACAGGCCCAGGCCACCCAGGGCATCGCCCTGACCGAGCCGTACATCGACGCAGGCAGCAAGAAACTGGTGATGACCTTCGCGCTGGCCGTCAAGGATACCGGCAGCACCGTGGCCGTGGTAGCGGCGGACGTCTTCATGGACGCAGTGGCCCAGAGCGTGACCGCCATCAGCCCGACCCCCTCCAGCGATGCCTTCGTGGTGTCACGGACCGGCAGGGTACTGGTGCACAAAAATCTGGAACTGGTGCTGAAAGACGCCGTCGCAATCTCCCCCGACCTCTCGGCATCGGCCATCGGCACCATGGTCGACGCAGCAGCGCTCACCCCGGTGTCGATCCATGGCACGCCACGCCTGCTGCTGGGCACGCCCATCGCTGGCACCGACTGGGTGCTGATGGTTTCCTTGCACCGGGGCGAGGCGCTGGCGGGCGTCACACAGCTGCTGCTCAATTCCATCATTGGCGGGCTGGTGGTGGGCGGCCTCAGTGTGCTGGTGGCCGCCGTCGTCGTTGCCCGGTCGATGGCCGGACTGGGCCGCCTGGAGCGTGCCATGCAGGACGTGGCTTCGGGTGATGGTGACCTGACACGCCGGCTCAGCATCCAGGGCAACGACGAACTCGCCCGCATCGCGCAGGCCTTCAACCAGTTCGTTGAAAAAATCCGGCTGACGCTGGTGGACATCCGCAACACCAGCGCATCGGTGCATCTGGCGTCGGAGGAAATCGCCACGGGCAACCACGACCTTTCTGCCCGCACCGAGCAGACGGCGGCCAACCTGCAAGAAACAGCGTCGTCCATGGAGCAGATGACCAGCGCCGTCGGTCAGGCCGCGCAGACCGCCAGCGAAGCCAACCAGATCGCGGCGACGGCAGCCCAGTCGGCCCAGCGCGGAGGTGCAGTGGTGGCCAAGGTGGTGCGGAGCATGGAGGAAATCACCCACAGCTCGCGCAAGATCAACGACATCATCTCGGTGATCGATGGGATCGCCTTCCAGACCAACATCCTCGCACTCAACGCCGCCGTGGAAGCCGCGCGCGCGGGCGACCAGGGACGCGGCTTCGCGGTGGTGGCGGGCGAGGTGCGCACGCTGGCGCAGCGCTCGGCCGAGGCAGCCAAGGAAATCAAGGCGCTAATTCAAAATTCGGTTTCGGCCGTGGAGGCCGGATCAGACCTGGTCCACAACGCCGGGCACTCCATGCAAGAGATCGTGGCCAACGTGGGCCGCGTGGCGCAACTGATGCAGGAAATTTCAAGCGCCGCCACCGAGCAGCGCGCCGGCATCGCCCAGGTGGGCACCGCCATCCACAACCTGGACCAGATGACCCAGCAAAATGCGGCCCTGGTCGAAGAAAGTGCCGCAGCCGCCTCCAGCCTGAAAGATCAGGCAGAACACCTGGCCCAGACCGTGGCCCAGTTCAAGGTGGGATCGACCTGAAAGCCCGGAGACTGTGCCCCCATGCCCCACGCCCGCCAGTACCTCACCCAGCCGCCCACCCGTGAGCAGACCGACCAACTGCCGGGCGACACCGTGCTCGAATTCGGCACACCCTGGTGCGGCCATTGCCAGCGCGCGCAGCCCTGCATCGCCCAAGCGCTGCGGGGCCGTGCCGAGGTGACGCACCTCAAGGTGGAAGACGGCCCGGGCAGACCACTTGGCCGCAGCTACGGTGTGAAGCTCTGGCCCACACTCATTTTTCTGCACGACGGCCAGGAAACCGCCCGGCTGGTGCGCCCGCAGGATGCACACGCCATCACCGAGGCCCTGGGCTGGTAGCACACGGTACCTCGGCAACCGGCTGCGCTGCGGGTCTACAATGACCATTTTTCAAAAAAGGTCTTCCCATGGCACAGCGTCTTCCGGTGTTCTTGGCATTGGCAGTGGCGGCGTTTCTGGCGTGGCAGCCCGCGCTTGCCCAGACAGCCAGGGCCCGTGCAACGGCCTCGGTGGATCTGGATGCCCGTTTCAAACAGGTGCAGGGCGACCCCAAACTGGCCGATGAACTCTTCAAGGTGGGCCGCAAGGTGGCAGCCGTCTGCGCCAATTGCCATGGGGATGGCGGCAACAGCACCCGGCCCTCCATTCCCAATCTGGCCGGCCAGAATCCTGCCTACCTGCTCGAACAGGTACGCCAGTTTGCTGACGGTCGGCGCCGCAACGAGTTCATGGAGGGCATGATCCGGGCCATGAATGCCGACGAGAAGATCGGTATGGTGCTGTTTTACGCCTCCCAGGAGGTCACTCCCAAGCCGGCCACCCATGTGGCACTGGCCAGGAAAGGGCAGGAGTACTACGACAAGACCTGCTTTCGTTGCCATGGCAACGTGGGACGTGGCAACGACCAGATTGCACGCATCGCCGGGCAGCAAGACGAGTACCTGCGCACCACGCTCAAGAGCTACCGCGACGGCGCCGGGGTGCGTGCCAATTCCATCATGACGCCCAACACCCGCAACATGTCGGATGCCGATATCGAGGCCGTGGTGGCCTACGTTTCGTCGATGCCCTGAAGCCCGTCGGTATCCGGCGCACCACACGCCACGATGCGGCAGGCCTTGCCGCTGCGGCCACGCGGAACCGGCACCCCGAGTTCGGCGCGCACCCGGATCGGCGCCAGGCCCTGAACGGCAGCAAAGGCCTTGAGGGCAGCACGGCAGCGTGCCACAGCCGCCCGGCCCGCTTCACCGCCCTGGGGCAAGCGCAGCAGCAGGGTTCGGCGGTCGATCTGGCGCAGATGAAAATCAAACACGCCGGCCTCGTCTTCGAGCACCGTGGTCAACGCCAGGGGCAGCAAAGTGACGCTGCCCCCGCCCTGCGCGGCCATGTGCAGCGGATCGTCCTGGCGGCCCTGCACCTCGATCACCGGCAGGGGTGAACCGCACCGGCACGACGCGCCATGCACAGCCACATGGTCACCCAGTTCGTAGCGGATCAGCGGCTGCACCATATTGGCCAGGTTGGTCAGCAACATGGCGTAGGGCAGCTCGCCGGGGGGAACCGGGCGGTAGTGCTCGTCCACCGGCTCCAGGATCACCCAGTCGGCATTCAGGTGCATCTGGCCCTGTCCACACTCCCATCCGATGGCCAGGAATTCGGACGCACCGTAACTGTTGCGCAACACGCCGCCCAGGTGTTGCTCGATGTAGGCACGCACCCCGGGGCCCAGGGTTTCGCCACCGGTCCAGATCTCGCTCGGGGCGATGTGCAGGCGCCCGCACTCGGCCTCGTGCGCCAACAGAGCTGCCACCGTGGGGTAGGTAATGAGGATGGTGGGGGCAAAGCGGTTGAGGTCGCGCACCAGATCGTGCGTTGGCTCCTGGATGGAGAAGCTGCGTGTGGTGGCGGCAATCCAGGGGTTGAGGCTGCGCAAACGCCGCAGCGTGACATGGCTGGCGAAATGCCCCCCGGTGACACCCACAAAGGCGTGGCGCTCGGACAGGTGCAGCGGATCCATCCAGTGGGCCAGCGGGCGCGGTACGCTGCGGCGCAGGGCTTCGAGCGCGTCATAAACGGCCATGGCCTGCGCATCCTGCACAAAGATGCCGGGTTGTCCGGTGGTGCCCGAGCTCTCCCAGACCATGTAGCGGCCCAGCCAGGGCTCGGCGATGCGTTCGGGGTCGGCAGTGAAGGCGCGCAGCTCATCGAGCTTGAGCCGCGGGTCGGTTACCCAGTCATCAAAGCGGTCCATGAGCTGGCCGCGGGTAACCACCGGCAGCTGCTCCAGTGGCGTGTGGGCATTGGTGCCGCTGGGCAGCAGCTCACGGTACAGGGGCGAATCGCGCAGCGCAGCGCCCAGCACCTGGGCCAGGCGCGTGCGCTGGCGCTGCGCAATGGCCTGGGCCGAACCGCGCTGGGCGGCCAGCACATCCATCGACACGCTGGACAGGCGCAACAAATCAAAAACCGGACTCATGGCGGTGCACTCCCCACGGTTTGCGCCAGCATGACCTGCTGGTCGGTTCCCAGGCCCATGGCGGTGGCCAGTGCCTGACGATCGAACCAGGCACGGATTACGGTGGACAGGCCAGCGCTGGCGCAGTACAGGTACACGTTCTGCGCCATGGCACCGACGGCAGTCGAGGCATACGCCTCGCGGTGAGCGGCAGGCACAAGTTTCATACGCGCATGGTCGGCCACATAGACCAGGTCCAGCGGCGCGGCGTCCACAAAGTCCTGGTAGCCAGTCACCCGCCGCACATCCGCAGCCAGCATCCGCTGCAAGGCATGCGCCTGTGGGTCATAGAGGTACAGGCCTTCGGGCAAGGCCAGGTAGACATCCACCTCCTGGCCGTTCATGGCACTGGGGGCCGTTCGTCCGCCGTGTTCGGGCCGGTTGATGCCCGCGGCCGCCCACAGCAGATCCGACAGGGTCTGGTCCGGCAGTGCAGCCGCGTCAAAGGCGCGCGACGACTGGCGCCGCGAGAGCGCCTGCATGAGCGGCATTCCTGACTGCGTCTGCGGGGGCGGCAACACCCGCAGCGCACTGCCATCCCCCATCGGGGCATCGGGCCGCATGTGCCCGATGAGCCCCAGGGCCATCTTGGTCAGCAAATTCATGGGCGCTCCGTGGATTCGACGATGCCTTCATCATAGAAGCAGCACAGCAGCAAGCTTTGCGCAAAGTCACGCCCCGGCGCCTGGGCATGCGCATCCACGGGGGGGGGTGTCGGGCAAACCGTTCACTGCCTGATCCATCGCCTGATTTTTAAACAAAAAAAGGCTCTTGCCCTTTACCATCAAGCGCAAACAGCTATATATTTCATAGTAAAAATGAGGTGTATCGCCGCACTCAATGCCCCTGGGCGACGGGGTCCGCCGGAAGTTCTCGCGCCACGGAGGTGCGGGCGCCGGGAACCGCCGGGCGTGCCAGCAGCGAATACATGGTGGGCACGACGAAGATGGTGAGCAGTGTGCCCAACGACATGCCACCCACGATCACCCAGCCAATCTGCATGCGGCTCTCGGCCCCGGCGCCGCTGGCCAGCGCCAGCGGAATGGCGCCCAGCACCATGGCGCCCGTAGTCATGAGAATAGGGCGCAGGCGCTGTGCCGAGGCCTTGACAAGGGCATCGACCATCTCCAGCCCCTGCTCGCGCAGCTGGTTGGTGAATTCAACGATCAGGATGCCGTGCTTGGTGATCAGCCCCACCAGCGTGATCAGGCCGATCTGTGAGTACACATTGATCGAGCCACCGCTCCATTGGAGCGCCAGCAGCGCGCCAATCATCGACAGAGGCACCGACAGCATGATGACCAGCGGGTCGATGAAGCTTTCAAACTGCGCCGCCAGCACCAGAAAAATGAACACCAGCGCCAGCACGAAGACGATGCCCAACGCCCCCTGCGAGCTTTTGAACTCGCGCGAGATGCCGTTGAGCTCGGTGGTGTAGCCGGGCTTGAGCACCTGGGCAGCGGTGCGGTCCATGAAGGTGAGCGCTTCGCCGAGCGAATACTCGGGCGCGAGGTTGGCGGTGATGGTGGCCGAGCGGCGCTGGCCGAAGTGGTTGAGTTCGCGCGGGCTCACGCTCTCGCGCACGCTGACCAGGCTGGAGAGGGGAATCAAGGCATCGGCCTTGCCACGCACGTAGATGGCGTCAATGTCCTGCGGCGTGGTGCGGCCCTCGCCGGCCGTCTGCACGATCACGTCGAACTGTTCGGCATCGCGCTTGTAGCGTGTCACGGTGCGTCCGCCCAGCATGGTTTCGATGGTGCGCGCCACCACGTCCACGCCCACGCCCAGGTCGGCGGCGCGCTCTCGGTTGACGGTGATGCGCAGTTCGGGCTTGTTCAACCGCAGGTCCACGTCGGGCGAGAGGATGCCGGGGTTCTTTGCCATGGCGTCGAGCATCTGCGTGACCGTGGCGCTGAGGTTCTCGTAGCTGTCCGAGGTCTGGATGACATAGTTCAGGGGCCGCGAGCGAAAGCCTTGGCCGAGCGACGGCGGCGTGATGGGGAAGGCGTTGACCCCCGGCAGGCTGGAGATGCGCGACTGCATCTCGCGCGCCAGTTGCAGCGTGCTGCGGTTGCGGTCTTCCCAGTCCACGGTGCGGTACACCACGCTGCCCTGCGACACCATGGGGTTGCCGATGTTGGCGAAGATGCGGTCGAACTCGGGGTAGTCACGCCCGATCTTTTCCAGTTCCAGCGCATAGCGGTTGGTGTATTCGAGCGTGGCGCCATCGGGCGCGGTCACGCTGGCCAGAATGGTGCCGCGGTCTTCCAGTGGCGAGAGCTCCTGGCGCATGCTGGGGTACACCAGCACCAGCGCGGCGCCACTGAGCGCCATCACGCCCAGCACGAGCCAGCGCGCCTGGAACAGCGCACCAGGCAAGCCCCCGCCCGTCCAGCGCGCGGTGACCAGCCAGCGCAGCAGGCGGCCGTATCCATCGGACAGCGCGGTCAGCCAGCGCTCCATGGAGCGGTCAAACCAGTGCGGCTTGGGGTTGTGCTTGAGCAGCAGCGAGCACATCATGGGCGAGAGCGTAAGCGCCACAAAGCCCGACACCAGCACCGCCCCGGCCAGCGCCAGGGCAAATTCCATGAACAGCCGCCCGGTACGCCCCGGGGTGAAGGCCAGCGGCGCATACACCGCCACCAGCGTCAGCGTCATGGCGACGATGGCAAAACCGATCTCGCGCGCGCCCTTGATGGCGGCGGAGAACGGGTCCAGCCCTTCCTCGATGTGCCGGAAGATGTTCTCCAGCATGACGATGGCATCGTCCACCACCAGCCCGATGGCCAGCACCAGGGCCAACAGGGTGAGGGTGTTGATGGAAAACCCCGCCAGCTGCATCAGCGCAAAGCTGCCAACCAGGCTCACCGGAATGGTGACGATGGGAATGATGGAGGCACGCAGGGTGCGCAGAAAGACAAAAATCACCAACGCCACCAGCACCACCGCTTCGGCAATGGTGGTGTAGACGCTCTTGACCGATCGATCGATGAAGCGCGAGTTGTCGTTGGCAATTTCCACCGTCACACCGGCCGGCAGGTCAGCCTGGAGCTGGGGCATCATGGCGCGCACCCCGTTGGACAGCTCCAGCGGGTTGGCCGTGGTCTGGCGGATCACGCCCACCGAGATGGCATCGCGCCCGTTGAGCCGCACGCGGCTGCGGTCGCTCGCGGGGCCCTCCTGCACCCGCGCCACATCGGTCAGGCGCACCGGAAAGCCATTGACGGTGCGCACCACGATCCGGGCAAATTCATCGGCCGTGAGCAGGTTGGTTTGCGATGTCACGCTGAACTCGCGCTGCTGCGACTCGATGCGCCCCGCCGGCAGCTCCAGGTTGCTGCGGCGGATCGCGTCCTCGACGTCCTGCGTGGTGATGCGGTAGCCCGCCATGCGCTGCGGATCGAGCCACACGCGCATGGCGTAGCGGCGCTCGCCATAGATGGGCACATCGGCCACACCACTGACCGTCTGGAGCCGGGGCTTGACGATGCGGTTGAGCATGTCATTGATCTGCAGCGGTGTATGCGTGTCGCTGCTGAAGGCCAGCCACATCACCGGAAAGGCGTCGGCCTCGACCTTGGCGATCACGGGCTCGTCCACCGCATCGGGCAGACGGTTGCGCACGCGCGCAGTGCGGTCGCGCACCTCGGCAGCGGCGTTGTCGGCATCCTTTTCCAGCCGGAAGCGCACCGAAATCTGGCTGCGCTCTGCCCGGCTGATGGAGGTGATCACATCCACCGCGTCGATGCCGGCAATGGAGTCTTCCAGCGGCTTGGTCACCTGCGATTCCATCACCTCGGCCGACGCGCCGGCGTAGCTCACGCTGACGGTGACCACAGGTTCGTCGATCTTGGGGTACTCACGCACCGACAGGCGGGTGAAGCTCACAGCGCCGATCAAGAGCACCAGCAGCGAAAGCACGGTGGCAAACACCGGGCGGCGGATGGAAATTTCAGCAAGTTGCATGGGTAGACCTGAGGAAAGGCGATCTCAGTCCGCTGCCTTGGGGGCCGCGGGTGCAGCGTCTGCCTCCGGCCGGGGCAACTCCACCACACGCACCGGGGCGCCGTCGCGCTGCACCCGCTGCTGTCCGGCGGTGACCACCGTGTCGTTCCGTGCCAGACCGTCCTGCACCTCGACCAGGCCCTGGGTGCGCAAGCCCAGCCGGACCGGCACGCGCCGCGCCACCAGGCTGCCTTGTGTTGCTCCCGGCTGCACCGTCAGCACATACGGGCTGCCTGCCTGGGGCACGATGGCCTCTTCAGGCACCACCAGCGCATCCGCGCGCCCGTCAAACTGCAACGTGACCCGGGTAAACATGCCCGGCCGCAACTGCAGGCGCTGGTTGTCGATGCTGGCGCGCACCAGCACCGAGCGGCCATTGGCGTCAATCTGCGGATCGATGGCGCGCACCTGCGCCTGGTAGGCCTCATCCGGCAAGGCATCGAGTTCCACTTTCGCTACCTGGCCCACACGAAGACGGCCCTGGTAGCGTTCGGGTAGCCGGAAGTCGACAAAAACGCTGTCGATATCCTCCAGGTTCACGATATCGGCGCCGTCCTTGAGGTAGTCGCCCACATGGACGGTGCGGATGCCGGCGATGCCGTCAAACGGCGCCACCAGCCTGAGCCGCGCCGCCGTAGCCTCGGCCAGGGACAGCCTGGCCTGCGCCACCTGCAGGCCTGCAGCGCTTTCGTCCAGCGAGCGCTGGCTCACAAAGCCCTGAGCCACCAGCTCGCGGTTGCGCTGGTGATTGGCCCGCGCAATCGACAGCTCGGCCTGCGCCTGCTGCACCTGGGCGCGCGGCAACTGGTCATCGAGCTGGACCAGCACCTGGCCCTTGCGCACGCGCGCTCCGTCACTGAAATGAAGCTGGGTGACGCGCCCGCTCACCTCCGGGCGCAGCACCACACTGCGGCGCGAGCGCAGGCTGCCCACCGCCTGCGCTTCGTCGCTCAGGGCCATGCTGCGCACCTGTGCCACTTCCACGCTGACGGGCTGCGGTGCCGCGTCCTTCCCCTTGGGCTTGTTCGGGCCCTGGGGCGCAGAAACCGACGCCGCGGGCGCTGGTCGCTGCAGCCACCAGGCGGCGGTTCCGGCTCCGGCCAGACCGAGGACGACAACAATGAGATTGCTTGCTCTGATAGCCATGGAGCCCCATACCGTGTACATGTTGCAATCTGTCAATGTAGCAGCGCACCCGCACCACAAGAGCTGCCAGGCTGGCAAGACCCCTGAAAGGCGCCCGCATTGGTCCGTGTGTTGCACACGGCACACCGCGCGCGCCGGGCGCTGCGGCGTGCCGGTCCGCATCAGCGCCGCCCGAGTGCCTGCTCCACGCCGCGGTTGGCCAGAGCGTCGGCACGCTCGTTGCCGGGGTCGCCCGAGTGCCCCTTGACCCAGCGCCAGTCGATCTGGTGACCGCCCTGCGACACCAGCGAATCCAGACGCTGCCACAGCTCGACGTTCTTCACGGGTTGCCGGGCCGCCGTGCGCCAGCCCCGGGCTTTCCAGCCGTGGATCCATTCGGTGATGCCTTTGCGCACATATTCGCTGTCAAGAAACAGCGTGACGGCGCAGGGCCGCTTGAGCGCCGCGAGCGCCTCAATCACCGCCAGCAACTCCATGCGGTTGTTGGTGGTGCCCAACTCGCCTCCAAAAAGCTCTTTTTCGGTGGGCCCCGAGCGCAGCAGCACGCCCCAGCCGCCCGGCCCGGGGTTGCCCTTGCACGCCCCGTCGGTGTAAATCTGTACCTGGTTCACTCGCTGTTCCTGTCGGTCAAAGTCATGTCTGTGG
>JANJVG010000097.1 GCA_024710165.1 Burkholderiaceae bacterium | reverse complement strand
AGGAGCACCTGCTGGAGGTGTATGTGCGCCCCGGCGACCTGGGCAAGACCGAACACGCGATGAACTCGCTCATGGCCAGCGTGGCCTGGGATGAGGCGCGCTTTGGCCTGCCGCTGGACCTGGAGCGCTTCATGATCGTCGCCACCAGCGACTTCAACATGGGCGCCATGGAGAACAAGGGCCTGAACATCTTCAACACGAAGTACGTTCTGGCCAGCGAGGCCACCGCCACCGACCAGGATTTCGCCAACATCGAGAGCGTGGTCGGCCACGAGTACTTCCACAACTGGACGGGCAACCGCGTCACCTGCCGCGACTGGTTCCAGCTCAGCCTGAAGGAAGGCCTCACCGTCTTCCGCGACCAGGAATTCAGCATGGACCTGGCGGGCAGCCCATCGGCGCGCGCCGTCAAGCGCATCGAGGACGTGCGCGTGCTGCGCACCGCGCAGTTCCCCGAAGATGCGGGCCCCATGGCCCACCCGGTGCGGCCCGACAGCTACATCGAGATCAACAACTTCTACACCGTCACCATCTACGAAAAAGGTGCCGAGGTCGTGCGCATGCAGCACAACCTGGTCGGACGTGAGGGCTTCGCCAAAGGCATGAAGCTCTACTTCGAACGCCACGACGGCCAGGCCGTGACCTGTGACGACTTTGCCCAGGCCATTGCGGATGCCAACCCCGGCTCCGAGCTGGCCCAGCGGCTGGAGCAATTCAAGCGCTGGTACAGCCAGGCCGGCACGCCGCACGTGCGCGCCACGGGCCAGTACGACGCCGCCGAGCGCCGCTACACGCTCACCCTGGCGCAAAGCTGCGCGCCCACGCCGGGCCAGCCCAGCAAGGCGCCCTTCGTCATTCCGGTGGAGTTGGGCCTGCTCACGCAGGAGGGCCAGGCCCTGCCCTTGCAGCTCGATGGCGAAGCCGCCCCCGGCGCCACCACGCGCACCGTGGTGCTGGCCGACGACAGCCTGCAGCTCACCTTCGTGAATGTGGACAGCGCCCCCGTGCCCTCGCTGCTGCGCGGCTTCAGCGCCCCGGTGGTGCTGGAGTGCGACTACAGCGACCAAGATCTGCTGACCCTGCTGGCGCACGACACCGACGCCTTCAACCGCTGGGAGGCTGGCCAGCGTCTGGCGTTGCATATTGCTATTAAAACAATAGCTGATGACGCAATACAGACAACCGCCAAGGGCCTTATTGATACACAAATCCTGCCCGAGACCTTTGTGCAGGCCATGCGCAACGTGCTGCGCCACCCGCAGCTCGACGCCGCCTTCAAGGAGCTGGCGCTCTCGCTGCCGTCCGAGACCTACATCGCCGAACAGCTCGACATGGTCGACCCCCAGCGCGTGCACGCCGTGCGCGAGGCCATGCGCCTGCAGCTGGCCCTGGCGCTGCAGGACGACTGGCAATGGGCCTACGAGCGACACCAGCACACGGGCGCCTACCGCCCCGACGCTGCCTCGGCCGGGCGCCGCGCGCTCACCGGTATGGCCTTGTCCATGCTGTGCCTGGCCGCGCAACACACGGGCGATGCCGTCTGGCCCGGCAAGACGCTGCAGCGCTTCAAGGATGCGGGCAACATGACCGACCGCTTCAACGCGCTCAGTGCCCTGGTCGGCAGCGGCCACGCGCTGGCAGCACCGGCGCTGGCGCGCTTCCACCAGCTCTTCAAGGACGAGCCCCTGGTCATCGACAAATGGTTTGCGCTGCAGGCCGGCAGTCCCGACCGCGGCGGCAACGTGCTGCCCATCGTGCGCCAGCTCATGCAACACCCGGACTTCAGCCTGAAAAACCCCAACCGCGCACGCAGCCTGATTTTCAGCTTCTGCAGCGCCAACCCCGGGGCCTTCCACCGCCAGGATGCGGCGGGCTACGTGTTCTGGAGCGAGCGCGTGATCGAGCTCGACGCCATCAACCCGCAAGTGGCCGCACGCCTGGCCCGCGCCATGGACCGCTGGAAGAAACTGGCCGAACCCTGGCGCACCGCCGCCCGCGAAGCCATCGCCCGCGTGGCCGCACGCGAACACCTGAGCAACGACGTGCGCGAGGTCGTCACCCGCGCGCTGGCCAACGAATAAGGAGAATCAATCGATGGCAAAACGAATCAGCCTGACCCGTTACCTGGTCGAGCAACAACGCGTGGACGGCCTCATCCCGGGGCAGCTGCGCCTGCTACTGGAAGTGGTGGCCCGCGCCTGCAAAAGCATCAGCCACGCCGTCAACAAGGGCGCACTGGGCGGTGTGCTCGGCAGCGCCGAGAGCGAGAACGTGCAGGGCGAAGTGCAGAAGAAGCTCGACATCATCGCCAACGAGGTACTGATCGAGGCCAACGAATGGGGCGGCCACCTGGCCGGCATGGCCTCCGAAGAAATGGATGGCATCTACGTCGTGCCCAACCGCTACCCCCAGGGTGAATACCTGCTGCTGTTCGATCCCCTGGACGGTTCGTCGAACATCGACGTCAACGTCAGCATCGGCACCATCTTCAGCGTGCTGAAGATGCCCGAAGACGACCGCGGCGTGGACGCAGGCGACTTCCTGCAAAAAGGCAGCCAGCAGGTGGCCGCCGGCTACTGCGTCTACGGCCCGCAGACCACCCTGGTACTCACCGTGGGCGACGGCGTGGCCATGTTCACGCTCGACCGCGAGCAGGGCTCGTTCGTGCTCACGCAGGAAAAGGTCCGCATCCCTGCGGACACCAAAGAATTTGCCATCAACATGAGCAACATGCGCCACTGGGACGAACCGGTCAAGCGCTACATCGACGAATGCCTGCAGGGCAAGGAAGGCCCGCGCGGCAAGGACTTCAACATGCGCTGGATCGCCAGCATGGTGGCCGACGTGCACCGCATCATGACGCGTGGCGGCATCTTCATGTACCCCTGGGACAAACGCGAACCCAACAAACCCGGCAAGCTGCGCCTGATGTACGAAGCCAACCCGATGGCCTGGCTGGTGGAGCAGGCCGGCGGCGCCGCCACCAACGGCAAGCAACGCATCCTGGATATCGAGCCCACCCAGCTGCACGAGCGCGTCAGCGTGATCCTAGGCTCAAAAAATGAGGTCGAACGCGTGACAAGCTACCATTAAGCGCTATAATTTAGGGCTTACGCCGGTGTAGCTCAGTCGGTAGAGCAGCTCATTCGTAATGAGAAGGTCGGGTGTTCGATTCATCTCTCCGGCACCAAATCAGTAAAGAAAACCCCGCTATCCAAAAGATATCGGGGTTTTTCTTTTCCTGTCCGATGTAAGGGCGGATGTAAGACGATTTTTCACATGGCGGTCTCAAATCTGAAGTGCAACACCCTCACCGAGGGTAATGTACGCAAATGAGAACGAGATACGAACACTTGCAGCCAGAAGACAGAGTGACGTTGGCATCGCTGCGCCAGCAGGGCTGGAGCATCAGGGCCATAGC
>JANJVG010000090.1 GCA_024710165.1 Burkholderiaceae bacterium | reverse complement strand
GCGCTTGTTCTTCGTGGTCTTCTTGGTCAGGATGTGACGCTTGAAGGCTTGACCGCGCTTGACGGTGCCACCTGGACGAACGCGGAAGCGCTTTTTAGCGCTGCTCTTGGTCTTCATTTTGGGCATGTGAATGCTCCTCTTTTTTGTGCTCGTGAGGCGTTTGCAAACCGATTTGCAAACTTGTTGGCCCCGAGCCACTTTTAGCGGCAGGCTCTGGGCCCGCCATGAAAGGGTGCAAGCACCCTTTTTTTACCTGACATCGCCCCTGCGGGCATTGCCAGTCCATCTTTGTTTTTTGGTTGAAACTCAGCCTACAGCGTCCGAGCCAGCATCTGATGACGGCTTGGCCGAACCCACCTTCTTGCGCGCCGGAGCAATCATCATGATCATCTGGCGCCCTTCCAGGCGCGGGAACTGCTCTACCAGGATGGTGTCCGCCAGATCGTCACGCAGACGGTTCAGCAACGCCAAGCCCAGCTCCTGGTGCGTGATCTCGCGGCCACGGAAACGCAGCGTGATCTTGCACTTGTCGCCCTCCGCGAGAAAACGACGGATGTTGCGCAACTTGATGTTGTAGTCGCCATCGTCGGTCCCGGGACGGAACTTGACTTCCTTGATCTCGATGACCGTCTGCTTGGCCTTGGCTTCTGCGGCACGTTTCTGTTCAATGTATTTGAACTTGCCGTAGTCCATCAGGCGGCACACGGGAGGATTGGCCGTGGCGGCGATTTCCACCAGATCCACATCCAGCTCGCCCGCCATGCGCAGCGCCTCCATGAGGCTGACCACGCCCAAGGGCTCGTTGTCCGGACCGGAAAGACGGACTTCCGGCGCCATGATTTCACGGTTCAGGCGGTGCTTGCGCTCTTCACGGTGGCGACGATCACGAAATTCAGTAGCTATGGCTCTCACCTTCAATCAAAATGCTACAAAAAGCGTAGCTGCTTAGGCACGCTCTGCTTACGCAAGAGCGTATTTTCATCAAAAATCAGGCTTTGGATGCAATGGCCTTGACGACAAGTTCAATGAACCCATCCACAGGCATCACGCCGAGGTCTTTGTTGCCACGGGCGCGCACTGCGACAGCACCGGATGCCCGCTCCTTGTCGCCAGCGACGAGGATGAAGGGCAGCTTTTGCATGGAATGCCCCCGTATTTTATACGTAATCTTCTCGTTACGCAGATCCAGCGCCACCCGCAAGGGGTGCTGGGGCAGTGCTTTTTCGAGTTTTTCGGCAATTTCGCGACAGTAGTCGGCCTGTGCGTCAGTGATGTTGAGCACCGCCACCTGCACCGGCGCCAGCCAGGCGGGCAGTGCCCCGGCGTGCTGCTCGATCAGGATGCCGATGAAGCGCTCGAGGCTGCCCACGATGGCCCGGTGCAGCATCACGGGCCTGTGGCGCGCACCATCCTCACCCACATACTCGGCGTCCAGCCGCTCGGGCATGGAGAAGTCCACCTGCATGGTGCCGCACTGCCACTGGCGGCCGATCGCGTCCTTGAGCGTGTACTCGATC
This sequence comes from Burkholderiaceae bacterium, assembly GCA_024710165.1. Lineage (GTDB taxonomy): Bacteria > Pseudomonadota > Gammaproteobacteria > Burkholderiales > Burkholderiaceae_C > Simplicispira. The sequence continues at coordinate 1,835 of JANJVG010000090.1, read as the reverse complement.
TTGGGGCCGTAGAAGGCGCCGTCGCCCGGGGCGATCTCGAACTCGCAGCCCGATGCCCGCAGGCTTTCCATCAGCGCGTGCTCGGCCTTGTCCCAGCTTTCGTCGGAACCGATGCGCGCCTCGGGGCGCGTGGCCACCTTGTAGATGATGTTCTCGAAGCCGAAGTCCTTGTACACCTTCTGCAGCAGGGCCGTGTACGCCGTGCACTCGGGCAGGATATGTTCTTCGGTGCAGAAAATGTGGCCATCGTCCTGCGTGAAGCCGCGCACGCGCATGATGCCGTGCAGGCCGCCCGTGGGTTCGTTGCGGTGGCACTGACCGAACTCGCCGTAGCGCAGGGGCAGGTCGCGGTAGCTCTTGATGCCCTGCTTGAAGATCAGGATGTGACCCGGGCAGTTCATCGGCTTGAGCGCGTAGTCGCGCTTCTCGCTCTCCGTCGTGAACATGTTGTCGCGGTACTTGTCCCAGTGGCCCGTCTTTTCCCAGAGCGTCTTGTCCAGAATCTGCGGGCCCTTGACCTCCTGGTAGCCGTTGTCGCGGTACACGCGACGCATGTATTGCTCCACCTCCTGCCACAGCGTCCAGCCCTTGGGGTGCCAGAACACCGTACCGGGCGAGTGTTCGTCGATGTGGAACAGGTCGAGTTCGCGGCCCAGCTTGCGGTGGTCGCGCTTCTCGGCCTCTTCCAGCATGGTGAGGTACTGTTGCAGCTCGTCCTTCGTGGCCCAGGCCGTGCCATAAACGCGCTGCAGCATCTCGTTGCGGTGGTCGCCGCGCCAGTAGGCACCCGCCACCTTCATGAGCTTGAAGAACTTGAGCTTGCCCGTGCTCGGCACGTGCGGGCCACGGCACAGATCCTCGAACGCGCCTTCCCGGTACAGGCTCACGTCCTCGTTGCTGGGAATGCTGGCGATGATCTCAGCCTTGTAGTGCTCGCCCAGGCCTTTGAAGTACTGCACGGCCTCGTCGCGCGGCAGCACGCGGCGCACGATGGGCTCGTCCTTGGCGGCCAGTTCGGTCATGCGCTTTTCGATCGCCACCAGGTCTTCTGGCGTGAAGGGGCGCTTGTAGGCAAAGTCGTAATAGAAGCCATTCTCGATCACCGGGCCGATCGTGACTTGCGCATCCGGGAACAGCTCTTTCACCGCATAGGCCAGCAAGTGGGCCGTGGAGTGGCGAATCACGTCCAGACCATCAGCATCCTTGGCCGTGACGATGGATAGCGGGCTGTCCTGGGTGATCTGGTGGCTGGTGTCCACCACCTTGTCGCCGATCTTGCCGGCCAGCGCGGCCTTGGCCAGGCCAGCGCCAATCGAAGCGGCCACCTCGGCCACCGTGACCGGGCCGGGAAATTCGCGCTGGGAACCATCGGGGAGCGTGATGTGAATCATGGGAATCCTTGTCAAATCTTTTCAGGTGGGGTGTGCGCTTGCCGGGGCCCAAAAGCAAAAAAGCGCGGTACGGGTCCGCGCTTTTCAAGGGTGAGAGAGTGAAATCTCGTGCAGGCGCGAACGGCCAGCCTCAACGGCCGGTGAACATCTCCGATGTAGTTCGCGGTGTCATAACCAGCATGCCTTTCTCGCCCTTGTGCATTGATCGATGCGCGCATTTTACCCCGCGCCAGCAAAAAAGCCCGAAGCGGCTGCTTCGGGCTTTTGCGCAGTAGCGCGGCAGATCAGTGGAACTGCTCTTCCTCGGTGGAACCGGTCAGGGCCTTCACGCTGGAAGAGCCGCCCTGGATCACGGTGGTCACGTCGTCGAAGTAGCCTGCACCCACTTCCTGCTGGTGCGACACGAAGGTGTAGCCCTTCTCCCGTGCTGCGAATTCGGGCTCT
>JANJVG010000065.1 GCA_024710165.1 Burkholderiaceae bacterium | reverse complement strand
GCGGCGATTGTTTGGGTACGCAAAGCACAAGGCCCGAACCGTCGCCAGTTCGGGCCTTGTCAGGGTAGCTTGGCTGCGGACTTACTTGCGCGCAGGCGGCACATCCGTGCAGCTGCCATGCGCCACTTCCGCCGCCATGCCGATGCTCTCGCCCAGCGTCGGATGCGGGTGGATGGTCTTGCCGATGTCGACAGCGTCCGCACCCATCTCGATGGCCAAGGCGATCTCGCCGATCATGTCGCCGGCATGCGTGCCGACCATGCCGCCGCCCAGGATCTTGCCGTGGCCCCGGCCAGCATGGCCGTCTCCTGATCCTGCTTCGGGGCTGTCGTCGAAGAGCAGCTTGGTGACGCCTTCGTCGCGGCCATTGGCAATGGCGCGGCCCGAGGCCGCCCAGGGGAACAGGCCCTTCTTGACCTTGATGCCCTGCTGCTTGGCCTGGTCTTCGGTCAGGCCCACCCAGGCCACTTCGGGGTCGGTGTACGCCACGCTGGGGATCACGCGGGCGTTGAAGGCGGCGCTGGCCAGTTCCTTGTTACCTTGCAGTTCACCCGCTATCACTTCCGCCGCCACATGCGCCTCGTGCACCGCCTTGTGCGCCAGCATGGGCTGCCCGACGATGTCGCCAATGGCGAAGATGTGGGGCACGTTGGTGCGCATCTGGATGTCGACGTTGATGAAGCCCCGGTCCGTCACGGCCACGCCTGCTTTTTCAGCGGCGATCTTCTTGCCGTTGGGCGTGCGGCCCACGGCCTGCAGGACCAGGTCGTAGACCTGCGGTGCGGGGGCGGTACCGCCCTCTTCCGCTGCGGCAAATGTCACCTCGATGCCTTCGGGTGTGGCCTTGGCGCCCACCGTCTTGGTCTTGAGCATGATGTTGTCGAAGCGCTTGGCGTTCATCTTTTGCCAGATTTTGACCAGGTCGCGGTCGGCGCCCTGCATCAGGCCGTCCATCATTTCGACCACATCGAGGCGCGCGCCCAGCGTGCTGTACACGGTGCCCATTTCCAGGCCGATGATGCCGCCGCCCAGGATCAGCATGCGTTTGGGCACTTCCTTGAGCGCCAGGGCGCCGGTGGAGTCGACCACGCGCGGATCGTCGGGCATGAAGGGCAGGCGCACGGCCTGGCTGCCGGCGGCGATGATGGCTTTCTGGAAGGCGATGACCTTCTTGGTGCCGGTTTTCTCCTGGCCCGATCCGGTGGTTTCTTCCACTTCGACGTGGTTGGCACCGACGAAGGCGCCGTAGCCGCGCACCGTGGTCACCTTGCGCATCTTGGCCATTTGGCCCAGGCCGCCGGTGAGCTTGCCGATGACCTTTTCCTTGTGGCCGCGCAGCGTGTCGACATTGACGGTGGGCGCGCCAAAGTCGATGCCAGCCGCCGACAGGTGGCTCACCTCGTCCATCACCGCAGCCACATGCAGCAGCGCCTTGCTGGGGATACAGCCGACGTTGAGGCACACGCCGCCGAGCTGGGCGTAGCGCTCGACCAGCACGACGTTGAGGCCCAGGTCGGCCGCGCGGAAGGCGGCGCTGTAGCCGCCGGGGCCGCCGCCGAGCACGAGCAGGTCGCACTCCAGATCGGCGCTACCGGCAAAGCTCTTAGCTTCTGTTTTGATAGCTGCTTGCGCTTGCGCTGCGGGCGCTGGAGCTGGTTTTTGCTCCAAAACTGCGGGTGCAGCAGCGGGCGCTGCGGCCTGCGCCGTCTCCAGCGTGAGCAGCACGCTGCCTTCTGCGATCTTGTCGCCGAGCTTGACGAACAGCTCTTTCACCACGCCGGCCTGGCTCGACGGGATTTCCATCGAGGCCTTGTCGGACTCGACGGTGACGAGGCTTTGCTCGGCCTTGATGGTGTCGCCGGGTTGAACCAGCACTTCGATGACGCCCACTTCGGCGAAGTCGCCAATGTCGGGCACCTTGATTTCAATCGTTGCCATGGTGCGGTTCCCTTTACAGCAGGATACGGCGATAGTCCGCCAGCACCTGACCGAGGTAGGCGTTGAAGCGCGCGGCCAGGGCGCCATCGATCACGCGGTGGTCGTAGCTCAGCGAGAGCGGCAACATCAGGCGCGGAACGAACTGCTGGCCGTCCCACACGGGCTTCATCGCACTCTTCGAGAGGCCCAGGATGGCTACTTCGGGAGCGTTGATGATGGGCGTGAAGTGCGTGCCGCCAATGCCGCCGAGCGAGCTGATGGACATGCAGCCGCCCTGCATGTCGGCGCTGCCCAGCTTGCCGTCGCGCGCCTTCTTGGCCAGTTCGCCCATTTCCTGGCTGATCTGGAGGATGCCCTTCTGGTCGGCATCGCGGAGCACGGGCACCACCAGGCCGTTGGGCGTGTCGGCCGCAAATCCGATGTGGAAGTACTGCTTGTAGACGAGCGCTTCGCCGTCGAGGCTGGCGTTGAATTCGGGAAACTTCTTGAGCGCAGCCACCACCGCCTTGATGACGAAGGCGAGCATGGTCACCTTCACGCCGCTCTTCTCGTTCTCCTGGTTGGTGGAGACGCGGAAAGCTTCCAGCGCGGTGATGTCGGCCTCGTCGTTGTTAGTGACGTGGGGGATCATCACCCAGTTGCGGTGCAGGTTGGCGCCGCTGATCTTCTTGATGCGCGAAAGGTCTTTGCGCTCCGTGGGGCCGAACTTCGTGAAATCGACCTTGGGCCAGGGCAGCACATCGAGGCCCGTGCCGGTGCCCGTAGCAGCGGCAGGCGCCTTGGCGGCGACGGCGCGTGTCTGCGCAGCGCCCGTCATCACGGCCTTGGTGAAGTTCTGCACGTCGTCCTGGGTGATGCGGCCCTTGGGGCCGCTGCCGGTGACTTCATCGAGCGGCACGCCCAGCATGCGCGCGAACTTGCGCACCGAGGGGCTGGCGTGCGGCAGGCCGACCGAGGGCGTGCCGGGCTGGTGCGCGGGCACTGCGGCGGCAGCGGGGGCCGGTGCGCTGGCGGGCACGGCGGCAGGAGCCGCCATGGGTGCCGCAACAGTCACGGGAGCGGCGACGGCCGCTGCCGGTGCTGCAGCGGCGGCGCCGACCAGCAGAGCGACGAGGTCGCCGATGTTGAGCTTGTCGCCCACCTTGACCTTGAGTTCCTGCACCACGCCAGCGGCGGGCGACGGGATTTCCATCGAGGCCTTGTCGGATTCAACCGTGAACAGCGATTGCTCGGCCTTGACCGTGTCGCCGGGCTTGACCAGCAGCTCGATCACGGCCACGTCCTTGAAGTCGCCGATGTCGGGCACGCGCACTTCCAGCGGGCCGCTGACGACGGCAGGGGCAGCCGGTGCAGGCGCTTCTGTTTTAGGAGCTGCCGGCGCTTGCGCTGCCGGTGCTGGAGCCTGATTTTGTGCAGATTGCACGGCAGCACCCGCCACTTCGAGCGTGAGCACCACCGAACCCTGCTTGACCTTGTCGCCCACTTGCACGCGCAGGTCTTTCACCACCCCGGCGTGGCTCGACGGGATTTCCATCGACGCCTTGTCCGATTCCACGGTGATGAGCGATTGCTCGGCCTTGACCGTATCGCCGGGTTTCACTAGCAGTTCAATCACGCCCACTTCGTCAAAGTCCCCAATGTCCGGGACCTGGATGTCTACCAATGCCATGTTATGCCTCCTGCCGAGCCGCCTCAAAGGAGGCATGCGCCCCCTTGGGGGGCAGTGAATGAATATGAACGTGGGGGTTCACAGTACGTTTCCGGTTCGGGTTATGCGTACAGCGGGTTGATCTTGTCAGCCTGGATGCCGTATTTGGCGATCGCCTCGGCCACCCTGGCGGCGGGCACGCTGCCCTGCTCGCTCAGCGCCTTGAGCGCGGCCACCACGATGTAGTGGCGGTTGATCTCGAAGTGCTCGCGCAGCTTGCTGCGGAAATCGCTGCGGCCAAAACCGTCGGTGCCCAGCACCTTGTAGGGGCGGCCTGCCGGGATAAACGGGCGGATCTGCTCGGCGTAGCTCTTCATGTAGTCGGTGGAGGCCACCACAGGACCGGCGTGGCCGCCGAGCTGGCGCGCCACGAAGGAGACGCGCGGGGCCTCCAGCGGGTGCAGCAGATTCCAGCGCTCGCAGTCCTGGCCTTCGCGGGCCAGCTCGTTGAAGCTGGGGCAGCTCCAGACATCGGCCTGGATGCCCCACTCGGCGGCCAGCAGCACCTGCGCCGCCAGGGATTCGCGCAGGATGGCGCCCGAACCCAGCAGCTGCACGCGCCTTCCATCGTCGTTTTGGCCCTCGGCCCCCGGCTTGCACAGGTACATGCCCTGGATGATCTGCTCCTCGGTGCCGGGCGTGAGGCCGGGCATGGCGTAGTTCTCGTTGAGCAGGGTGATGTAGTAATAGACGTTTTCCTGTTTTTCCACCATGCGCTTGAGGCCATGGTGCAGGATCACCGCCACTTCGTGCGCGAAGGTCGGGTCGTAGCTGATGCAGTTGGGGATGGTGCCCGCCAGGATGTGGCTGTGGCCGTCTTCGTGCTGCAGGCCTTCGCCATTCAGCGTGGTGCGCCCCGAGGTGCCGCCCAGCAGGAAGCCGCGCGCCTGCATGTCGCCCGCGGCCCAGGCCAGGTCGCCGATGCGCTGGAAGCCGAACATCGAGTAGTACACATAGAACGGCACCATGATGCGGTTGTTGGTGCTGTAGCTGGTGGCCGCCGCGATCCAGCTGGCCATGCCGCCGGCTTCGTTGATGCCTTCCTGCAGGATCTGGCCGGCCTTGTCTTCGCGGTAGTACATCACCTGGTCGCGGTCCACCGGGGTGTAGCGCTGGCCCTTGGGGTTGTAGATGCCGATCTGGCGGAACAGCCCTTCCATGCCGAAGGTGCGCGCCTCGTCCACCAGGATGGGGACCACGCGCGGGCCCAGGGCCTGGTCGCGCAGCAGCTGCGTGATGAAGCGCACGTAGGCCTGGGTGGTGCTGATCTCGCGGCCTTCGGCCGTGGGTTCGAGGATGGCCTTGAAGGTGTCGAGCGCGGGCACGGTGAAGTGCTCGTCGGCCTTGGCGCGGCGGTGCGGCAGGTAACCCCCCAGCGCCTTGCGGCGCTCGTGCAGGTAGCGCATTTCGGGCGTGTCGTCGGCCGGTTTGTAGTACGGCAGGCCGGGCAGTTCGCTGTCGGGGATCGGAATGTTGAAGCGGTCGCGGATGTACTTGATGTCTTCGTCGCTGAGCTTCTTGGTCTGGTGCACGGTGTTCTTGCCCTCGCCGGCCTTGCCCATGCCGTAACCCTTGACGGTTTTTACCAGCAGCACCGTGGGCTGGCCCTTGTGGGCGTTGGCGGCGTGGAAGGCTGCATAGACCTTTTGCGGCTCGTGCCCGCCCCGGCGCAGATCAAACACCTCCTCGTCGCTCATGTGTTCGACGAGCTTGAGCGTCTCGGGGTAGCGACCAAAGAAGTTCTTGCGCACGAAGGCGCCGTCGTTGGCCTTCATGGCCTGGTAGTCGCCGTCCAGCGTCTCCATCATGAGTTGTTTGAGCTTGCCGGTTTTGTCGCGTGCGAGCAATTCATCCCAGCCGTAGCCCCAGAGCAGCTTGATGACGTTCCAGCCGCTGCCGCGGAATTCGCCCTCCAGCTCCTGCACGATCTTGCCGTTGCCGCGCACCGGGCCGTCCAGGCGCTGCAGGTTGCAGTTCACAACGAAGATCAGGTTGTCGAGGTTTTCGCGCGCAGCCAGGCCAATGGCGCCCAGCGACTCGGGTTCGTCCATCTCGCCGTCGCCGCAGAACACCCAGACCTTGCGGTTCTCGGTGTTGGCAATGCCCCGGGCGTGCAGGTATTTGAGAAAGCGCGCCTGGTAAATGGCCATCAGCGGACCCAGGCCCATCGACACCGTGGGGAACTGCCAGAACTCGGGCATCAGCTTGGGGTGCGGGTAGCTCGACAGGCCCTTGCCATCCACCTCCTGGCGGAAGCTGTCGAGCTGCTCTTCGTTCAGGCGCCCTTCCAGGTAGGCACGGGCATAGATGCCAGGGGCACTGTGGCCCTGGATGTAGAGCAGGTCGCCGCCGTGGTTCTCGCTCTCGGCGTGCCAGAAATGGTTGAAACCGGCGCCGAACATGCTGGCCACCGAGGCAAACGAACCGATGTGACCGCCCAGATCGCCGCCGTCGGCGGGGTTGATGCGGTTGGCACGCACCACCATGGCCATGGCGTTCCAGCGCATGTAAGCGCGCAGGCGCTTTTCGATCTGGATGTTGCCGGGGCAACGAACCTCCTGCGACGGCTCGATGGTGTTGACGTAGCCCGTATTGGCGGAAAAAGGCAGGTCGATGCTGCTCTGGCGGGCGTGCTCCAGCAGTTGCTCCAGCAGGAAGTGGGCACGTTCCGGTCCTTCTTTTTCGATGACGGCGGACAGCGCCTCCATCCATTCGCGGGTTTCCTGCAAGTCGATATCGTGGTCGGTCGGCGTGCTGTGTACGGCCTGCGGGTCGGGCTGTGCGGACATGGTGTGTCTCCTGGAATGATGGCCACAAAGGGGAACGTGGGCATCATTCTGGCACAGTTTGATGGCGTTTCAAATAGCGCTTAATCATTTCATAATACGGTATTGTAGAATGCGCTACGGAAGCCAAAACCACTGCAGAACCACTCCCCTACACTCGGGGGATGCTCGACACCCCGCCTTCCGAGGCCCCTCCGCTTCACCCTGCCAGAACCCTCGTTCAGCGCTGGCGCGACTGGTGGCGCAGCCTGTCGCCCGTCCGCCAGGACCGCTTTGCAGCACTGGCGCCGCTGGCTGCCGTGCTGCTGTTCATGACGGCCATCGTGGCCGCTTTCTGGTATTTGCGTGTCGAAGAAGGCGAGCGCGAGCAGGAAGCCCTGCGCCGTGATCTGGAATACGCCCAGCAGCGTGTGCGCCTGCGCCTGCTCGAACGTCAGGAGCAGCTCATGCGCATTGCGCGCGACCTCTCCAACCAGGACATGGAACGGACCCAATTCGAGCAGCGCGCTGAAACCCTGGTCAGCCAGTACCCCGAGTTGCAGGCCATCACCTGGATCGACGAAAGGGGCCGCATACGGGCCAGCCACGCGGCCCCCACCCTTGCCGGCAGCCAGGTGCGCGTGGCCGGGGAGGTGCTGCGAAAGGACGTGACGGCCGACAACTTCAGCCTCACGCGCGACCTGCAGCAGCCGGTGTACGCCCAGCCTGCGGCGAGCACTGACGACGCTGTGCCGCTGCTGCAGCTGCATGTGCCCCTGAACGTGCAGGGAAAGTTTGGCGGGGTGGTGCTGGGCGAATACTCGATTGACAGCCTGCTGCGTTACGGAACCCCCACGGAGGTGCTGGCGCGCTACGCTGTCACGCTGCTTGACGAAAAGCAACAGGTGCTGGCAGGCACCCCTCTGCCCCCGCGCAGCCGCGCGGCGCAGTGGGTCCCCTGGAGCGCCAGGGCCAACGAATACGCCGTGCCGGTCTCGCCCGTGGGTAACGGCCTGGTCTTGCGCGCCCAGGCCTACCGCACCTCGCTGGGCGTGGTGGGCAGCGGCCTGTTCTGGCTGGTGGGCACGCTCAGCGCCATGACCGCCTGGATGCTGATCGCCACCTGGCGGCACACCCGCCGCCGCATGCAGGCGCAGCTGGCGCTGGTGGCCGAAACCAACTTCCGCCGGGCCATGGAGAACTCGGTGCTCACGGGCATGCGAGCACTGGATCTGCAGGGCCGCATCACCTATGTGAACGCCGCGTTCTGCCAGATGACGGGATGGAGCGAGTCGGAACTGGTGGGCCTGACGGCGCCCTTCCCCTACTGGCCCGAGTCGGATTACGAAAGCCTGTTTGCCAAGCTGCGTGACGAGCTCAGCGGCAAAACCCTGATCGGCGGTTTTCAGGTGCGGGTACAGCGCAAGAACGGCGCGCTGTTCGACGCCCGGCTCTATGTGTCGCCGCTCATTGACGCACGCGGCCAGCAGACGGGCTGGATGACATCGATGACCGACATCACCGAACCCAACCGCATCCGTGAACAGCTCACCGCCTCACACGAGCGCTTCACCATCGTGCTCGAATCGCTGGACGCCTCGGTCTCTGTGGCCCCGCTGGGCAGCGAAGAGCTGCTGTTTGCCAACAAGCTCTATCGGCAATGGTTTGGCTCGCACACCGGCGGGCACCTGCAGCTCGTGGCCCAGGCGGGCGTGTTGCCTGCGCCCACCGTCAGCGGAGGCGAAGACGAAGATGGCCTGATGGGCCTGCCCGCCGACACCCTGACCAGTGCCAACAGCGGAAACGCCGAAATCTACCTGCCCGAGCTGGGCAAGTGGCTCGAAGTGCGTTCGCGCTATCTCAGCTGGGTAGACGGGCGCCTGGCGCAGATGGTGATTGCCACCGACATCACGCCCCGGCGCCTGGCCGAGGAACAGGCCGCGCGCCAGACCGAGCGCGCCCAGTCCGTCAGCCGCCTCATCACCATGGGCGAAATGGCGTCGAGCGTGGCGCACGAGCTGAATCAGCCGCTCACTGCCATCAGCAACTACTGCAGCGGGATCATTTCCCGCATCCACAGCGGCGCCATCACCCAGGAAGCCCTGCTCACCGCGCTCGAAAAGACCGCGCACCAGGCTCAGCGCGCCGGGCAGATCATTCAGCGCATCCGCGATTTTGTGAAAAAGAGTGAGCCCAACCGGCAGCTGGCCGACGTGGCCACCATGGTGAGCGAGGCGGTGGAGCTGGCCGACATCGAGCTGCGGCGCCACAACGTGCGCCTGACGCACTACGTAGCCGCCCGCCTGCCGCCCGTGATGGCCGACTCCATTCTGATCGAGCAGGTACTGGTCAACCTGATGAAAAACGGCGCCGAATCCATTGCCCATGCCCAGCGCCCGCCCGCCAATCGCAGCGTCGAACTGCGTGTGGTGCCCCGGCAAGTGGACAACCAGCAGGTGGTGGAGTTCTCGGTCCAGGACACGGGCAAGGGCCTGGCCCCCGAGGTGCTCGAACGCCTCTTCGAGGCCTTTTTCTCCACCAAGAGCGAGGGCATGGGGATGGGCCTGAACCTGTGCCGCAGCATCGTCGAATCCCACCAGGGCCGGATGCAGGCCGAGAACCTCTACAATGGTTCGGAGGTCACAGGATGCCGTTTTACCTTCTGGCTGCCACTCGCTGCGCCCGCCAACGACACTACAGAACCTGTAGTAAAAGCACACCCCCCAAGGACAATTGCATGAGCTTGATTCCCAAAAAAGGTACCGTCTATGTGGTCGATGACGACGAAGCCGTTCGCGATTCGCTGCAATGGCTGCTGGAGGGCAAGGACTACCGGGTGCGCTGTTTTGATTCTGCCGAGTCCTTTCTGTCGCGCTACGACCCGCGCGAAGTCGCCTGCCTGATCGTCGACATCCGCATGGGTGGCATGACCGGCCTGGAACTGCAGGATCGCCTGATCGAACGCAAGTCGCCCCTGCCCATCGTCTTCATTACCGGCCACGGCGACGTGCCCATGGCCGTGAACACCATGAAGAAGGGCGCACTCGACTTCATCCAGAAACCGTTCAACGAAGATGCCCTGGTCAACCTGGTCGAGCGCATGCTCGACCACGCACGCCAGGCCTTCGCCGGGTACCAACAGGCCGCCAGCCGCGACGCCCTGCTCTCCAAGCTCACCAGCCGCGAAGCGCAGGTGCTGGAGCGCATCGTCGCCGGGCGCCTGAACAAGCAGATCGCCGACGACCTGGGCATCAGCATCAAGACCGTGGAGGCGCACCGCGCCAACATCATGGAAAAGCTGGGCGCCAACACGGTGGCCGATCTGCTCAAGATCGCACTGGGGCAAGGTGCACCCAAAGCCTGATGCTATTGTTTTTATAGCTAATAGCGCTTATCCATATTGCGCTAGAGGCCATTTTTATTACTATTTTGAACATGACCGCCCAACTGATCGACGGCAACGCCCTCTCCCGCCAACTGCGCTCCAACGTGGCCGAACGCGCCCTCGCTCTCAAGGCCAAAGGCGTGACCCCCGGCCTGGCCGTGGTGCTGGTGGGCGACAACCCGGCCAGCCAGGTCTATGTACGCAACAAGGTCAAGGCCTGCCACGACGCCGGGCTGCATTCGGTGCTGGAGCAGTACCCCGCCGACCTGGGCGAGGCCGAGCTGCTGGCGCGCGTGGAGGCCCTGAACAACGACCCGGCCATCCACGGCATCCTGGTGCAACTGCCGCTGCCCAAACACATCGACGCGCAGAAGGTGATTGAAGCCATCTCGCCCGCCAAGGACGTGGACGGCTTCCACATTGCCAGCGCCGGCGCGCTGATGACCGGCATGCCCGGCTTCTGGCCCTGCACGCCCTATGGCTGCATGAAGATGCTGGAGAGCATCGGCTACGACCTCGCTGGCCGCCACGCCGTGGTCATCGGCCGCAGCAACATCGTGGGCAAGCCCATGGCGCTGATGCTGCTGGCCAAGGACGCCACGGTCACCGTCTGCCACTCGCGCACGAAGGATCTGAAGGCGCAGACGCTGCAGGCCGACGTGATCGTCGCCGCCGTCGGCAAGCGGGACGTGCTCACGGCCGACATGGTCAAGCCTGGCGCCGTGGTGCTGGACGTGGGCATGAACCGCAACGACGAAGGCAAGCTCTGCGGCGACGTGGACTTCGACGGCGTCAAGGCCGTGGCCAGCCACATCACCCCCGTGCCCGGCGGTGTGGGCCCCATGACCATCACCATGCTGCTGGTCAACACCCTTGAAGCCGCCGAACGTGCCGCCGGGGCCTGAAACAGCTGCAACGCCTTGAACCAACCCCACTCGCTGCCATCTATTCCTGCATGAGCAATCCCCTCCTCGACTTCTCCAGCCTGCCCGCGTTCGACCGCATCACCCCCGCCGACGTTGCGCCTGCCATCAACACCTTGCTCGAGCGCGCCAGCGCCGCGCTCGAAACGGTGACGGCGGCCGAATTTCCGGCGCAGTGGAACGCCATCGCCCAGGTGCTGGACGTGGCCACCGAGGAGTTGGGCCGTGCCTGGGGCGCCGTGAGCCACCTCAACAGCGTGGCCGACACCCCCGAGCTGCGCGCCGCCTACAACGAGGCCCTGCCCCGCGTGACCGAGTTCTGGACCCGCCTGGGTGCCGACGAGCGCCTGTACGCCAAATACAAGGCCATCGACCCTGCCACCCTGAACGCCGAGCAGCGCCAGGCGCTGAAGAACGCCGTACGCAATTTCGTGCTCTCGGGCGCCGAGCTGACGGGCGCCGACAAGGAGCGTTTCGCCCAGATCCAGGAACGCCAGGCCGAGCTGCAGCAAAAGTTCAGCGAGAACACGCTCGACGCCACCGACGCCTTCGCCTACTACGCCAGCGCGGACGAGCTGGACGGTGTGCCGGACGACGTGCGCCAGACGGCCCTGCAGGCGGCCCAGGTCGAGGGCCAGCAAGGCTACAAGCTCACGCTGAAGATGCCCTGCTATCTGCCCGTGATGCAGTTCGCGCGCAGCAGCGCCCTGCGCGAGCGGCTGTACCGCGCCTACACCACGCGCGCCTCCGACCAGGCCGAAGGCGATGCGGCGCGCTTCGACAACAGCGCCTTCATCCGTGAAATCCTGGCCCTGCGCCAGGAAGAGGCACGCCTGCTGGGCTACCTGAACTTCGGCGAAGTGTCCGTGGTGCCGAAGATGGCGCAGTCGCCTGCCGAGGTGGTGGGCTTTCTGCGGGACCTGGCCCGGCGCGCGCGACCGCATGCCGAAAAGGATGTGGCCGACCTGCGCGCCTTTGCCGCCGATCACCTGGGATTGAGCGACCCGCAGGCCTGGGACTGGCCCTACGTGGCTGAAAAGCTCAAGGAAGCGCGTTACGCCTTCAGCGAGCAGGAGGTCAAGCAGTACTTCACGGCCCCGCGCGTGCTCGCGGGCCTGTTCAAGATCATCGAAACGCTGTTCGAGGTGGCCATCCGCCGCGACGAGGCGCCCGTGTGGCACCCTGCCGTGGAGTTCTACCGCATCGAGCGCGGCGGCCAGCTGGTGGGCCAGTTCTACCTCGACCAGCCCGCGCGCACCGGCAAGCGCGGCGGCGCCTGGATGGACGACGTGCGCACGCGCTGGCTGCGCCCCGACACCGGCCAGTTGCAGACTCCGGTCGCGCACCTGGTGTGCAACTTCGCCGAAGGCGTGGATGGCAACCCTGCGCTGCTCACGCACGACGACGTCATCACGCTGTTCCACGAGTTCGGCCACGGCCTGCACCACATGCTCACGCAGGTGAACGAACGCGACGTTTCGGGCATTGGCGGCGTCGAGTGGGATGCGGTCGAACTGCCGAGCCAGTTCATGGAGAACTTCTGCTGGGAATGGAAGGTGCTCCAGCACATGACCGCGCACGTGGAGACGGGCGAGCCCCTGCCCCGCGCGCTGTTCGACAAAATGATCGCAGCCAAAAACTTCCAGAGTGGCATGCAGACATTGCGCCAGATCGAATTTGCGCTGTTCGACATGCTGCTCCACACCGAACACGACCCGGCGCAGGACTTCCTGCCCCTGCTGGAGCTGGTGCGCTCCGAGGTCGCCGTGCTCCAACCGCCCGCCTTTAGCCGCACAGCGCATACCTTCAGCCACATTTTTGCCGGAGGCTATGCCGCCGGCTACTACAGCTACAAGTGGGCCGAGGTACTGAGCGCCGACGCCTACGCCGCCTTCGAAGAAACCGCGGCCGCCGATGGTTCGCCCAACCCGGAAACCGGTCGCCGTTACCGCCAGGCTATCCTGGAGGCGGGCGGCAGCCGCCCGGCCATGGAGTCGTTCAAGGCCTTCCGCGGCCGTGAGCCCAGCCTCGACGCGCTGTTGCGCCATCAGGGCATGGCCTGACTCGATCCTGCCAGCCGTCCACGCCAGCCCGTTCAGGAGACCTTCCATGAAACTGCTGCAACCTACCCGCTCCATGCTCGCCGCGCTGTGCCTGCTTTGCGCAGGCAACCTGACGCAGGCCCAGCAGATCCATCGCATCGTCGGACCGGACGGCAGGATTACCTTCTCAGACCGCATGCCCCTCCAGGAGAGCACCGTCACCGCTCCCGGAGTCAAGATCGCGCCACCCCCTGCATCGGCCGACGACGCCCTGCCCTACGAACTGCGCCAGATCGTCAACCGCTTTGAAGTCACCCTGTACACCGGCGCCAACTGTGCGCCCTGCGCGAGTGCACGCAACCTGCTCATCAACCGCGGCATACCATTCACCGAGCGCAGCATTCAAAGCAACGACGATGTCGATGCCCTGGAGCGACTGAGCGGCTCAAACAGTTTGCCCTTTGGCACCATTGGAAAACAGCAGCTCCACGGCTTCTCCGACGCCGAGTGGACGCAGTACCTCGATGCGGCTGGATACCCGAAGCAATCAAAGCTGCCCCCTACCTACCGGCGCCCTGCCGCCACAGCACTGACCACACCCAAGCCAGCCGCGCCAGCCTCCGATGCGGAAAGCCCCCCGGCCGCCCCACCTGCACGCCCGCCACTTGAAGCCACCCCAGGCCCCGGCCCGTCGAACCCGGCTGGAATCCGGTTCTGAAACCTCCCAGCCCCCAGGGTCGGGCGGCTGTTGCTCAATACCGCAGTGTCTTGACGCCCTGGGCTGTGCCCAACAGACAGACCTGCGCCTTCTGGTGCGCGAAGATGCCCACGGTCACGACGCCGGGCCACTGGTTGATTTCCGACTCCAGTGCCAGCGGATCGGTGATCGAGAGGCCCGTCACGTCCAGGATGTGCTGGCCGTTGTCGGTCACCAACGGCTGCTCCTCCTTGAGGCGCAGCGTCGCCTTCCCGCCCAGGGTGCCAAAGCGTCGTGCAATGTGCGCAGCCGCCATGGGAATGACCTCCACCGGCAGCGGAAACCGGCCCAGCGTGGCCACGAGCTTGGATTCGTCGGCGATACAGACAAACTGCCGGGCCAGCGCCGCAACGATCTTCTCGCGCGTGAGCGCGGCACCGCCGCCCTTGACCATGTGGCCCTGGCCGTCGATCTCGTCCGCGCCATCGACATAGACCGAGAGCTGCTCGACATCATTGGCATCCAGCACAGGGATACCGATGGCGCGCAGGCGCTCGGTGCTGGCCACCGAACTGGACACCGCGCCACGCACCTGGTCCTTGACCGTGGCCAGTGCATCAATGAACTTGTTGACCGTGGAGCCGGTGCCCACGCCCACGATGTCGCCGGGCACGATGAATTGCAGTGCGGCCTGGCCGACCAGGGTCTTGAGTTCGTCTTGGGTCAGGGGGGTAGGTGTCGTCATGAGAGAAAATCGGAGGTGAACCCTGAATTATCCCCATGTCACTGATCCCCTACGCCCTCACCCGCCCCTTTCTGTTCGGCCTGGACCCTGAAGCCGCCCACGACCTGACCATGGACATGCTCGCGCGCGGCCAAGGCACCCCTTTGCAGTGGGCCTGGTGCAACGAGACCGTGCACGACCCCATCGAACTGGCGGGCCTGCGCTTTCCCAACCGCGTGGGCCTGGCCGCCGGGCTGGACAAGAACGCGCGCTGCATCGACGCGCTGGGCGCCATGGGCTTTGGCTTTGTCGAAGTGGGCACCGTCACACCCAAAGGGCAACCCGGCAACCCCAAGCCACGCATGTTCCGCCTGCCAGAGGCCCGCGCACTCATCAACCGCCTGGGCTTCAACAACGACGGGCTGGAAGCGTTCCTGCACAACGTGCAGCAGGCGAAATTCCGCCGACAGCAAAAGCACCCCATGCTGCTGGGCCTGAACATCGGCAAGAACGCCGCCACGCCGATCGAAGACGCCACGCGCGATTACCTCACCTGCCTGGACGGCGTGTACCCGCATGCCGACTACATCACCGTCAACATCAGCTCCCCCAACACCAGGAACCTGCGCGCACTGCAAAGCGACGCCGCGCTCGACGGCCTGCTGGGCGCCATTGCCGAGCGCCGCGAGCAACTGGCGCAGCAGCACGCCCGCGCCGACGGCACGCAGCGGCGCGTGCCCTTGTTCGTGAAAATCGCGCCCGACCTGGACGAGGACCAGGTCGCCGTGATCGCCGCCACCCTGCAGCGTCACGGCATGGACGGCGTGGTGGCCACCAACACCACGATCGGCCGCAGCGCCGTGCAAGGCCTGCGCCACGCCGAGGAAACCGGCGGCCTGAGCGGCACCCCGGTGCTGGAGCCCAGCAACCAAGTGATCCGCCAGCTGCGCGCGACCCTGGGCAGCCGCTTCCCCATCATCGGGGTGGGAGGCATCCTGAGTGCCGACGATGCCGTGAGCAAAATTCGCGCGGGTGCCGATGTGGTGCAGATCTACACCGGTCTGATCTACGAAGGCCCCGCGCTCGTGGCCCGAGCAGCACGCGCCATCAAGGCCCTGAACTGAGGTACAACGCCCCTGCGGGGGCCTGCGCCAAGAGGTTGTAGCGCCCAGGCCGCTCAGCGACCGCGCAGCTTCAGGATCAGAGGCAAGGCCACACCCGCCCAGCGCACCAGTCGGCTGGGCCCCGCAGCCATCAGCGCTGCAGCGGCCAGGCTGGCCACCGCCACCGGGTGCTCCCGGGTAAACCAAGCGAGCCGCTGCGCCAGCGGGGCATCCGCGCCGGGCATCTGGTTGCTGTCGGTCGGGGTGGTGGTTTTCAGACGCTGCGCCTTGCGGTCTCGCAAACGCTCACGCTGCGCGGCGATGCGGTCCAGCAACTGCTGCTGGGCTGGCGTGGGGCGGGGTTTGTGTACCACGGAAGGGGATGCGGGCAGGTTCACAGTTGCTCCTTGATCTCACGCCAGTCCTGGGCCAGTTCCTTGCGTGTCAGGGCAAAGGCCTTGCCGGCCTGACGGAACACCCCCAGCAGCGCCACAACGACGCCCAACCAGGACAGGAGCCAAGCCCCGGCCACCAGCCAGGCGACAAGGATTCGGTGCGGGGTGTCCCAGAAATGCACCAGCAAAGCCGCTGACATCAGAATGAAGGCAATGACGCCCAGCGCTACCACGGCGATCGAGAGCAGCAGAAGCTGGCGCATGCAGCGCTTCTGATCCTGCCACTCCAGACGCGCCAGCTCGACGCGGTCTTCCACGGCCATGGCCCCTTCGATCGCGGCGGCGCGCCACCGAAGCACAAAGGCCTCAAGCCCCAGAAGGGAAATCCAGTTCATGTGGTGCTCCCAAGGACAGGCCGGCCCTGGGTGCAGGGCCCTGGTGCATCAGCGGCGCGCAAGCAGAAAACCTACCAATGCACCTACAGCCAAAGCGGCGCCAGCCACGCGCCAGGGCTCATCGTGGGCGTAGCGATCGGCTGCACGGGCAGCATCTTTGGCCTGGTGGGCAGCCTCCTGGGCCGCGCGCACGGCAGCGTCGCGCACACTGTGCATGCCGTCATCCAGCCGCTGGCGCAGCACCTTGATTTCGGGCACGCTGTCGAGATCTTTGCTGGCCATCAAGCCGCGCAGGTCCGCCACCAGCTTTTCGAGTTCAGTCTGGGTGCTGCGGGGGGTATCGGAAACAGTGTTCGACATACAGGCCTTTCGTTGGAAGTTAGCAATGGTTATCGACGCGCCACAAGGGCAATTGTGTGCGACCCGGTTCCATCTTAGCGGTGATCGAGCGGCCTTCCCATAAAAGTGAGGCTGCGCTGTCGGGATCCAGATCGTTCAGCCTTTCAGACCAGGCCCGCCACATGGTCGGCAATGGCCAATGCACTGGTCAGTCCGGGCGACTCGATGCCAAAAAGATTGACCAGCCCGGGGATGCCGTGTAGAGCCGGACCCTGAATGACGAAATCCGTAATCATCCCATGGGTGCCAAACACCTTGGGCCGGATTCCGGCATAGCCGGCCGCCAGCGCCCCATCACGCAACCCGGGCCAATATTTGCGCACCTCGGCGTAAAAAGCATCACCGCGTGCGGGGTCCACCACCAGGTCATCGGGCGATTCCACCCACTGCACATCAGGACCGAACTTGGCCTGACCTCCCAGGTCCAGCGTCAAGTGCACACCCAGACCGGCCGCCTCGGGCACGGGGTAAATCAGGCGCGAGAAGGGCGCCCTGCCAGCAAGGGTGAAATAGTTTCCTTTGGCAAAGCGCGCTTGCGGCACATGCGACGGGTCCAGTCCGTCGAAGCGGGAGGCCAGCGCAGGCGCCGCAAGACCCGCCGCGTTCACAACCGTGCGTGCAAGCAACCGGGTGCCATCGATTGCTACTAATTCAATAGCATTTAGCCTTTGATGGGCATAGGCTAGAGGCGAATTGAAGGCCAATATTCCGCCGCCATTCTCCAGATCACCCTGCAGCGCCAGCATCAAGCCGTGGCTGTCCACAATGCCGGTTTCAGGTGAATGCAGCGCCGCCACACAGGCCAGTGCCGGCTCCAGCGCCAAGGCCGCGTCACGATCGAGCCATTGCAATTCCACGCCATTGCCCCGGGCATGCTCCTGAACCTTTCGCAAGGCGGGCAACTGCTCTGTCGAAGTGGCCACCACCAGTTTGCCGCAGCGGCTGTGCGGCACATTCCGCTCCGCACAGTAGGCATACATCAACGATCGTCCGTGCACACACAGGCGCGCCTTGAGAGAGCCGGGAGCGTAATACAGCCCGGCATGGATCACTTCACTGTTGCGCGAACTGGTGCCGGTGCCAATGGCCTCGGCAGCTTCCAGCACCAGCACCTCGCGCCCCTGCAAAGCCAGCGCGCGGGCCACCGCCAGCCCCACCACACCAGCACCCACAACGATGCAATCAACCTTGTCCACCATGTACTTTTCTCCTCACGCCGGTTCAAAACCGTCGAGCACGTTCACCGCGTTGGTGCCCAGATCGGCCGCGGCATAGCCGCCCTCCAGCACGAACACGGTGGGCAAGCCCAGCTGCGCCAGCCGCTCGCCCAGGCGCAGGAAATCCGCCGAGGCCAGGGCAAAGCGCGAGATCGGGTCGCCCTCGAAGGTATCGAGCCCGAGAGAGACCACCAGCGCTTGCGCGCCATGGCCCGCGATGCGCGTGCAGGCCTGCTCCAGCGCAGCAAACCAGGCCTGCACGCTGCTGCCCGCCGCCAGCGGCAGGTTGAGGTTGCAGTCCGCCCCGGCGCCCTCGCCCGTTTCATCGGCGTGGCCCAGGTAGAACGGGTATTCGGTGCACGGATCGCCATGGATGCTGACGAACAGCACGTCCGCGCGGCCGTAAAAGATGCTTTGCGTGCCGTTGCCATGGTGGTAGTCCACGTCGAGCACGGCCACGCGCGCCGCGCCCTGGTCGCACAGCCACTGCGCGGCCACGGCGGCGTTGTTGAGCAGGCAGTAGCCGCCCATGAAGTCCGGCCCCGCATGGTGGCCCGGCGGGCGCGTGCAGCAGAAGGCCGCGCGTGCACCGGCCGCCACGCGCGCCGCCGCGCTGGCAGCGGCATCGGCACCGGCCTTGGCGGCCTGCCAACTACCCGCAGCCAGCGGCGTGCCGTTGTCCATGGAATACAGCCCCAGGCGGGCGACGAAGTTGTCCGGCTCGATGTCGCTGCGCAGGGTGCGCACAGGCCAGACCGAGGGGAAGGGTTGCACCTGGGCATTGGCCGGGTCCAGCGCCAGCCATTGCGCCCACGCCGTCTGCAGAAACTGCAGGTAGCGCGGCGCATGGATGCGTGCGAGCACGGCGCTGCTGTCCTGGTCGGGCGCCAGCAGCGCGTGGCTGCGCTCGGTCAGGCGAGCCTCGACGTAGTCGGCACGCGCGGGCTTCTCGAAGCACGGCACGCGCTCGCCCCGGAAGAACTCATGCACCGGGGCGTGCAGGTGGTGCAGCGGGTTGTGGAAGGTGATCATGCGCCGAGTGTAAAAGCCGGCGCCAACCACTTACGCGATTTCAGCCCAAGGCTGGGGCCGAACGCCGGCTGCAAACAGCGGGTGCGCCTGCGCCTCCTCCAGCGTGAGCACCGGAGTCACGCAGGCATCCGCCTGCGCGAAGCGCTCGCTCCAGACAGCCAGTGGCTGCGAGGCCACGAGCTGCGCCACCTCGGCACGCAGCGCCGCGCAGTCGGGCGAGCCCGGCAGCTGGCCGCGCTGCCAGTGGCGCTGAACCCAGTCGGGGCGGCCGAAGACCTCGCAGGCCGCCTTCCAGAACTTGAACTCCAGCGCCCCCACGGCCAGGTGGCGCCCGTCCTGCGTGGCGTAGAGGTTGTAGCAAGGCAGCACGCCGTTGAGCAGGTCTTCGCCCGCACCGGGGCGGCGCCCGAGCAGCGGCGCCAGCATGGCGCCCGTGGCCTGGGGCATGACCAGTTGGGCGTGCAGGCCATGGACCATGCTCACGTCCAGGTGCCGACCCTGCCCCGTCTTCTGTGCCTCGAACACGGCCGCCAGCACGGCGATGCAGGCCATGGCGCTGCCGCCCGCGAGGTCGCCCCACTGTACGTTGGACAGGGCCAGTTCGCCCGTGGGCGCGCGCATCTGGTCCAGCACGCCCGACAGCGCCATGAAGTTCAGGTCGTGCCCCGCCTTCTGCGCCCAGGGTCCGTGCTGGCCGTAGCCGGTGATGGACACCATCACCAGGCGCGGGTTCAGCGCGTGCAGCGTGGCCGCATCCAGCCCCAGGCCCTGCAGCACACCGGGGCGGAAGCTGTCGAGCAGCACGTCGGCCTCCTGCACCCAGGTGCGCAGGCGGTCCAGGTCGGCGCTGCTGCGGAAGTCGATGGTGCGGCAGTCCTTGCCGTGGTTGAGCGCCTCGAACAGCGCCACCAGCGGTCGCGCCGGGTCTCCCTCGGGCGGCTCCACCTTGACGATGGTGGCGCCCAGGTCGGCCAGCAGGCGCGTGGCGAACGGCCCTGGCAGGTTGCGCGTGAGGTCGAGCACGCGCAGGCCGGACAGCAGTGGGGGCATGGCCATGTCCGTCACAACCCGAGTTGTTTGGAAATGATCTCGTTCATGATCTCGTGCGTGCCGCCGCCGATCGAGAGGATGCGGTTGTCGCGGTACAGGCGCTCGACCAGCGACTCACGCATGTAGCCCATGCCGCCAAAGATCTGCACCGCCTCATCCGTGACCATGGTAGACACCGAGGTGGCGAAGTTCTTGGCCATGGAGACCTCGGCGATCGCCGACTCGCCCGCCTGCATGCGCGCGGCGCAGCGGTAGGTGTACTCGCGCGCCACGTTCACTTGCGTGGCCATCTCGGCCAGCTTGTGGCGGATGACCTGGTGCTTGGACAGCGGTTTGCCGAAGGTGGTGCGCTCTTTCACGTAGGCCAGGCATTGCTCCAGTGCGAGCTGGGCCGTCATGTAGGCCATGATCGCCAGGCTCAGGCGCTCGGCCTGAAAGTTGGCCATGATGGTGAAGAAGCCCGAGTTCTCCGGCCCCAGCAGGTTTTCTGCGGGCACACGGCAGTCCTGGAAGAACAACTCGGCCGTATCGGACGCCCACCAGCCCATCTTCTTCAGGTTGCGCCCCACGGTGAAGCCCGGAGTGTCCTTCTCAATGAGCAGCAGCGAGACGCCGCCAAAACCCGCCTCGCCGGTGCGCACAGCCACCGTGTAGTAGTCGGCACGCTCGCCCGAGGTGATGAAAGTCTTGGAGCCGTTGACCACATAGTAACCGCCATCACGCACCGCGCGCGTCTTGAGGTTGGCCACGTCCGAGCCGCCACTGGGCTCGGTGATGGCCAGGGCGATGATCTTCTCGCCCGCGAGCACCTGCGGCACGATGCGCTGCTTGAGTGCTTCCGAGCCCATGCGCCAGACCGGGGGCAGGCCGATGTCCAGCGAACCCAGGCTGGCGACGAAGCCGCCCGAGCCGCTGCGCATCAGTTCCTCGCTGGCAGCCACCTTCAGGAACACATCCTGCTCGCCCGAGCCGCCAAACTCGGTCGGATGGCCGATGCTCAGCAAGCCCAAGCTGCCCGCCTGTGGGTAGATCTCGCGCGGGAAAGCACCCGCCTCTTCCCATTCGTCGATGTGCGGCTTGACGGCCTCGTTGACGAAGCGGCGCATGGTGTCGCGCACCATGCCATGCGTTTCGTTGAAGTAATCGACGTAAACGCCGATCAATGCCTTGTCACGCATCCTCGAACCTCCGGTTTTCCTGTGCCATCTGGACCAGAATGGCCGCGGGCTCGAAGCGCGCGCCATGCTGCTGCGCCAGTTCACGCGAGCGCGCTACGAAGCGCTGCACGCCCATGGCGTTGATGAACTGCAGCGCGCCACCCTGGTGCGGCGCGAAGCCCCAGCCGAAGATGGAGCCGATGTTGGCGTCGGCCACCGAGCGCACCACGTTTTCCTCGAAGCAGCGCGCGGCCTCGTTGGCCTGGATGAACATCAGCCGGTCCACCAGCTCCTGCTGCGTGGGCTGGTCGGCGCGCGGCGGGTAGAGCGTGGTCAGCTCCGGCCACAGGCTCTTTTCCTTGCCCTGGTAGTCGTAAAAGCCCTTGCCGGCCTTCTTGCCGACGCGGCCCATCTCGGCGCACAGCTTGCGCAGCACGGCCTCGCCGGGGTGCGTGGGGTAGCTCTTGCCTTCGGCCTCCAGGTCGCGGCGTGTCTGGTCGCTCACGTGCAGCGACAGGCTCAGCGACACCTCGTCCTGCAGGGCCAGCGGCGGCATGGGCATGCCGGCCTTGACGCCCGCCACCTCGATGGAGCGCGGGTGCACGCCCTCGGCCAGCATGGCGATGCCCTCCATCACGTAGGTGGCGAACACGCGCGAGGTGTAGAAGCCCCGGCTGTCGTTGACCACGATGGGGGTCTTGCCGATCTGCAGCACGTAGTCGAAACCGCGTGCCAGCGTGGCGTCCGACGTTTTCTCGCCCACGATGATCTCGACCAGCGGCATCTTGTCCACGGGCGAGAAGAAATGCAGGCCGATGAAGTGCGCCGGGCGGCGGCTCACCTGGGCCAGGCCCGTGATGGGCAGCGTGGAGGTGTTGGAGGCGAACACCGCGTCCTCGCCGATCACGGCCTCGGCCAGCTTGGTGCAGTCGGCCTTGATGGCGCGGTCCTCGAACACGGCCTCCACCACCAGGTCGCAGCCCTGCAGGTCTTCGTAGCGCGTGGTCGGCTGGATGCGTGCGAGCAGCGCATCGCGTTTCTCCTGCGTGGTCTTGCCGCGCGACAGGGCCTTGTCCAGCAGGCCTTGCGAGTAGGCCTTGCCCTTGTCGGCGTTCTCTTGCGCGGTGTCGAGCAGCACCACGTCGATACCAGCCTTGGCCGACACATAGGCAATGCCCGCGCCCATCATGCCCGCGCCCAGGATGCCGACCTTTTTCACCTTGCCCTGCGGCTGGCTGGCGGGGCGCGACTGGCCCTTCTTGATGGCATTGAGCTGGTACCACAGGGTGCCAATCATGTTCTTGCTGACCTGCGAGACGATGCAGGCCGCGAAGTAGCGCGACTCGACCTGCAGCGCGTTGTCTATGTCGAGCAGGCAGCCTTCGAACAGGCAGCTCATGATGTGCGTGATGGCCGGATAGTTGCCATGGGCCTTGGCGTTGGCCATGGAGGGCGCGATGGCCAGCATCTGCACCACGGCCGGGCTCTTGCTGTCGCCGCCAGGAATGCGGAAGCCCTTGGCCTCCCAGGGCTGCACGGGCTTGGGGTTGGCCAGGCACCATTCACGCGCCTTTTGCAGCAGTTCTTCGCGCGAGGCTGCCAGCTCGTTGACGATCCCCAGGCCCTTGGCCTTGGCAGGGCTCAGCTCCGTGCCCTGGGTGATGAGCTCGAAGCTCTTCTGGATGCCGATCAGGCGCGGCAGGCGCTGCGTGCCACCAGCACCGGGCAGCAGGCCCAGCTTGACCTCGGGCAGGCCGATCTTGGCCTTGGGGTCGTCGATGGCAAAGCGGGCGTGGCAGGCCAATGCCAGCTCCAGGCCGCCGCCCAGCGTGGTGCCGTTCAGGGCAGCCACCACGGGTTTGCCGCATTTCTCCATGCGACGCATCAGGGCCTTGAGTTCTTCGCCGAGCTGGAACGCCTGCTCGACGGTGGTGATCTGGCTGAGTTGGTCAATATCGGCGCCCACGATAAATGTGGGTTTGCCGGAGGTGATGACCAGGCCTTTGAGGGAGTCCTCTTTCTCCAGCCGCTCCAGAAGGGTGGCGAAGCCGCCCAGCAGCTCGGGCGTGAGCACATTCATCACGCGGCCAGGCTGGTCGAAGGTGACCAGGCCGATGCCGCTGGCGTCCACTTCGAAGGCAATGGTGTTGTTCTGTGTCATGGGTTGGCCTTTCCTCAAACGCGTTCGATGATGGTGGCGATGCCCATACCGGCACCGACGCACAGGGTGGCCATGGCTGTGGCTTTGCCGATGCGTTCCAGCTCGTCCAGCGCCGTGCCCAGGATGATGGCGCCCGTGGCGCCCAGCGGGTGGCCCATGGCAATGGCGCCGCCGTTGACGTTCACGCGGTCGAGCGAAACGCCCAGGTCGCGCGCCGTCTTCATGGGCACGGTGGCAAAGGCTTCGTTCACCTCCCACAGGTCGATGTCCGACACCGCCATGCCCGCCTTGGCCAGGGCCTTGCGCACCGCGGGCGTGGGGCCGGTCAGCATGATGGTGGGCTCGGAGCCGATGACGGCACACATGCGTACCCGGGCACGGGGCTTGAGGCCTGCCTTTTCGCCCGCAGCCTTGCTGCCCAGCAGCATCAACGCCGCGCCATCGACGATGCCCGAGGAGTTGCCCGCGTGATGGTGGTGGTGAATCTTTTCGATGGTGGTGTACTTGTCCAGCGCCGTGGAATCAAAACCCATGGTGCCCATCATTTCGAACGAGGAATTGAGCTTGGCGAGCGATTCGACCGAGGTACCCGGGCGGATGGTTTCGTCGCGGTCCAGCAGAATCATGCCGTTGATGTCCCTGACGGCCACAACGGAACGGTTGAAATGGCCCGCAGCCTGCGCGGCCGCAGCGCGGCGGTGGGATTCAGCGGCAAAAGCATCCAGATCCTGGCGACCGAAGCCTTCGAGCGTGGCGATGAGGTCGGCACTGATGCCCTGCGGAACAAAGGCTGTGCCGCTGTTGACGCGCGGATCCATGACCCATGCGCCACCGTCGCTGCCCATGGCCCAGCGGCTCATGGACTCGACGCCGCCGGCGACAACCATGTCTTCCATGCCGGACAGGATCTTGGCGGTGGCCAGGTTCACGGCCTCCAGGCCCGAGGCGCAGAAGCGCGACAACGTCACGCCCGCCACGGTTTGGGCCCAGCCCGCGTCCAGCACGGCGGTTCGGGCGATGTCGGCGCCCTGCTCGCCCACCGGCGTGACGCAGCCGAGCACCACGTCGTCCACCAGCGCGGTGTCGAGCCGGTTGCGCTGCTGCAGCGCCTGCAGCAGCGTGCGCAGCAGCCAGACCGGTGTGGCCTGGTGCAGGCGGCCGTCCTTCTTGCCCTTGCCACGCGGCGTGCGCACGGCGTCGAAAATATAGGCTTCAGTCATGGAAGCTCCTTGTTGAGTGAACGGGTTTGCGGTCTGGCATCACAGGAAGCGTGAAGCCAGCTCTTTCATGATTTCGTTCGTGCCGCCGTAGATGCGCTGCACGCGCGCATCGGCATACAGGCGGGCGATGACGTATTCCTTCATGTAGCCATAGCCGCCAAACAGCTGCAGGCATTCGTCGATCAGCTTGCACTGGTTGTCGGTGATCCAGTATTTGATGAGTGCGGCACGGTCCACACCGAGCTCGCCCTTGAGGTGTGCGACCATGGCCGCATCGACCAGCGCGCGCGAAGCCATCAGCAGTGCCTGGCATTCAGCCAGCTTGAAGCGCGTGTTCTGAAACGCAAAGACAGGCTTGCCGAAGGCCTTGCGCTCCTTCGTGTACGCCAGGGTTTCCTGCATGGCCAGCTCCATGGCGGCGATGCCGGCCACGGCGACGATCAGGCGCTCCTGCGGCAATTCCTGCATCAGCTGGATGAAGCCCATGCCTTCGTGCGCGCCCAGCAGGCTGGAGGCGGGAACGACCACGTCATCAAAAAACAGTTCAGACGTGTCCTGGGACT
>JANJVG010000007.1 GCA_024710165.1 Burkholderiaceae bacterium | reverse complement strand
GATCTGGCCAAGGTCGTGACCACGCGTGCCGCGTACGCCTGGGACCAGACTGAGTGGAAGCTGGGCGAAGGCTACGGCACGCAGACGGCCCCGCGCTTTCACGTCGTGGCCTATGACTATGGCGTGAAGCTGAACATCCTGCGCATGCTGGCCGAACGCGGCTGCAGGCTCACCGTGGTGCCCGCGCAGACCTCGGCGGCAGAGGTGCTGGCCATGAATCCGGATGGCGTGTTCCTGTCCAACGGCCCGGGTGACCCGGCGGCCTGCGACTACGCGATCACGGCAGTCAAGCAGATCATCGACAGCGGCGTACCTACCTTCGGCATCTGCCTGGGCCACCAGATCATGGCGCTGGCCAGTGGCGCCAGGACTTTCAAGATGGACAACAGCCACCATGGCGCAAACCACCCTGTGAAGGACTTGGACAGCGGCCGGGTAAGCATCACCAGCCAGAACCACGGTTTCGCGGTGGACATGGCATCGCTGCCGGCCACCTTGCGCGCCACGCACATCAGCCTGTTCGACGGCACGCTGCAGGGCCTGGAACACAAGGACAAGCCGGCCTTCTGTTTCCAGGGGCACCCCGAGGCGTCACCCGGTCCGCACGACATTGCCTACCTGTTCGACCGCTTCACCACTCTGATGCAGGCCGCCAAGGCCCAGTAAGCCCAAAAGGAAACCGGCGCCATGAAACTCTTCAGCTTCCCGGCTGCAGCGCTTGAGAAAGCCATTCACAAGCGCGTGCTCACATTGCCTCCAATGCACCGCGAGTGGTTCACCGAACGCTGGCAGCAAAAGCCCTACAAGAAGTCTTTCGTCGAGAACAAGGCCATGCCCCTGGTCACGCTGATCGCCAAGGGCAAGACCTGGGACGATGCGACCTTCGCAGAGGCCATGCAGGAGTGGGACGTGACGTTCTACGAGGCAGAAGCCGAAGTGTTGCGACCCCTGGTTCAGGGCGACGGCCTGCTGCAGCTGATGCAAAAGAACCTCCCCGCCGAGCGGGCCCAGGCGCTGCTGGACAGGCTGAATACGCGGCGCCCCGCAGCGGTGTCTGCCGCCCCAGCCTCCGCCCCAGCGACCGATTGACAGACATACCATGCCAAAACGCACAGACATCAAAAGCATCCTCATCATCGGCGCCGGCCCGATCATCATCGGCCAGGCCTGCGAGTTCGACTACTCGGGCGTGCAGGCCTGCAAGGCGTTGCGCGAGGAGGGCTACAAGGTCATCCTGATCAACAGCAACCCCGCGACGATCATGACCGACCCGGCCACCGCCGACGTCACCTACATCGAGCCCATCACCTGGCAGACGGTCGAAAAGATCATCGCCAAGGAACGTCCCGACGCCATCCTGCCCACCATGGGCGGCCAGACTGCGCTCAACTGCGCGCTGGACTTGTGGCGCAACGGGGTTTTGCACAAGTACAAGGTGGAGCTGATCGGTGCCACGCCCGAAGCCATCGACAAGGCGGAAGACCGCCTCAAGTTCAAGGACGCGATGACCCGCATCGGCCTGGGTTCGGCGCGCTCCGGCATCGCCCACAGCATGGACGAAGCCTGGGCCGTACAAAAGAGCGTGGGTTTCCCCACCGTCATCCGTCCCAGCTTCACGCTGGGCGGCACGGGCGGCGGCATCGCCTACAACCCCGAAGAGTTCGAGACCATCTGCAAGCGCGGCCTGGAGGCCTCGCCCACCAACGAGCTGCTGATCGAAGAGTCGCTGCTCGGCTGGAAGGAGTACGAGATGGAAGTGGTCCGTGACAAGGCGGACAACTGCATCATCATCTGCTCGATCGAGAACCTCGACCCCATGGGCGTGCACACGGGCGACTCCATCACCGTGGCCCCGGCGCAGACGCTGACCGACAAGGAATACCAGATCATGCGCAACGCCTCGCTCGCGGTGCTGCGCGAGATCGGCGTGGACACGGGCGGCTCCACTGTGCAGTTCTCGGTGAACCCGAAGGACGGCCGCATGATCGTCATCGAGATGAACCCGCGTGTGAGCCGTTCCTCGGCGCTGGCCTCCAAGGCCACGGGCTTCCCCATCGCCAAGGTCGCGGCCAAGCTGGCCGTGGGCTATACGCTCGACGAGCTGCGCAACGAAATCACGGGCGGCGTCACGCCCGCGTCGTTCGAGCCCTCGATCGACTACGTGGTTACCAAGATCCCGCGCTTCGCGTTCGAGAAGTTCCCCACGGCCGACTCGCGCCTGACCACGCAGATGAAGAGCGTGGGCGAGGTCATGGCCATGGGCCGCACCTTCCAGGAATCCTTCCAGAAGGCCCTGCGCGGCCTGGAAGTGGGCGTGGACGGCATGAACGAGAAGACCCAGGACCGCGAGGTGCTGGAGAAGGAACTGGGCGAGCCCGGCCCCGAGCGCATCTGGTACGTGGGCGACGCCTTCGCCATGGGCCTGTCGGTGGACGAGGTGTACGACCTCACCAAGATCGACAAGTGGTTCCTGGTGCAGATCGAGGAGATCGTGAAGATCGAGCTGGATCTGGACAAGCTCGCCGCCGAGAAGGGTGAGGCCGCGCTGGCCGCGCTGGACGCTGGCACCCTGCGCACGCTCAAGAAAAAGGGCTTCTCCGACCGCCGCCTGGCCAAGCTGCTCAAGACAACGGAACAGGCCGTCCGCGACCAGCGCCGCGCACTCAACGTGCGCCCGGTGTACAAGCGCGTGGACACCTGCGCCGCCGAGTTCGCCACCAACACCGCCTACATGTACTCGACCTACGAGGACGAGTGCGAGGCCGCGCCCACCGACAAGAAGAAGATCATGGTGCTCGGCGGCGGCCCCAACCGCATCGGCCAGGGCATCGAGTTCGACTACTGCTGCGTGCACGCCGCGCTCGCCATGCGCGAGGACGGCTATGAGACCATCATGGTCAACTGCAACCCCGAGACCGTGTCCACCGACTACGACACCTCGGACCGCCTGTACTTCGAGCCCGTCACGCTGGAAGACGTGCTGGAAATCGTGGACAAGGAAAAGCCCGCTGGCGTCATCGTGCAGTACGGCGGCCAGACGCCGCTCAAGCTGGCGCTGGGCCTGGAGGCCGCCGGCGTACCCATCATCGGCACCACGCCCGACATGATCGACGCCGCCGAAGACCGCGAGCGCTTCCAGAAGTTGTTGGGCGACCTGGGCCTGCGCCAGCCGCCCAATGCCACCGCGCGCACCGAACCCGAGGCGCTGGAAAAGGCCGCTGCCCTGGGCTACCCCCTGGTGGTGCGCCCCAGCTACGTGCTGGGTGGCCGCGCCATGGAAATCGTGCACGAGCAGCGCGACCTGGAACGCTACATGCGCGAGGCCGTGAAGGTGAGCAACGACTCGCCCGTGCTGCTGGACCGCTTCCTCTCCAACGCCATCGAGTGCGACGTGGACTGCGTGCGCGACAGCTCCGGTGCCGTGTTCATCGGTGGCGTGATGGAGCACATCGAGCAGGCCGGCGTGCACTCGGGCGACTCCGCCTGCTCGCTGCCGCCGTACTACCTCAAGGCCGAGACCGTGGCCGAGATCAAGCGCCAGACCACCGCCATGGCCCACGGCCTGAACGTGGTGGGCCTGATGAACGTGCAGTTCGCCATCCAGGAGGCCGACGGCAAGGACATCATCTACGTGCTCGAAGTGAACCCCCGAGCCTCGCGCACGGTGCCCTTCGTCAGCAAGGCCACTGGCATCCAGCTGGCCAAGGTGGCCGCGCGCTGCATGGCCGGCCAGACGCTGGCCAGCCAGGGTATCACCAAGGAGGTGACGCCACCGTACTTCAGCGTGAAGGAGGCGGTGTTCCCGTTCGTCAAGTTCCCGGGCGTGGACCCCATCCTGGGTCCCGAGATGAAGTCCACCGGCGAAGTCATGGGCGTCGGAAAGACCTTTGGCGAGGCCTTCGTCAAGAGCCAGCTTGGCGCTGGCACCAAACTGCCGACCTCGGGCAAAGTGTTCCTGACGGTGAAGAACGCCGACAAGGCGCGCGCTGTGGACATTGCGCGCCAGCTGGTGCAGTTGGGCTTTGAGCTAGTGGCCACCAAGGGCACGGCTGCTGCCATCGAAGCGGCCGGCGTGCCGGTCAAGGTGGTGAACAAGGTGACCGAAGGCCGCCCGCACATCGTGGACATGATCAAGAACGACGAGATCGTCATGGTCATCAACACGGTGGAAGAACGCCGCAACGCCATCGCCGACTCGCGTGCCATCCGCACCAGCTCGCTGTTGGCGCGTGTGACCACCTTCACTACCATCTTCGGTGCCGAGGCGGCCGTGGAAGGCATGCAGCACATGGACCAGCTCGACGTCATTTCCGTGCAGGAAATGCATGCCCAGCTGGTGGCTTGATGCGACCATAATCGCGGCATAATCACGCCCTGAACCTTCACCGCCGCGCGACAACGTGCGGCGGTTTGCTTTTGGGCGTTGCCACAAGCCACTGGCCCTGTGACAACGCCGGAATCGACCGCGCGCGACGCGCGGCATCCCCACCAATGGAGACTGACCGAATGGCCACCATTCCCATTACCAAGCGCGGCGCTGAAAAGCTCAAGGCCGAGTTGCACCGCCTCAAGACCGTGGATCGTCCTGCCGTGATCGCCGCCATCGCCGAGGCCCGCGCCCAGGGCGACCTGAGCGAAAACGCTGAATACGATGCCGCCAAGGACCGTCAGGGCTTCATTGAAGGTCGCATCCAGGAAGTCGAGGGCAAACTCTCGGCGGCGCAGGTCATCGATCCGTCGGCGGTGGACGCAGGCGGCAAGGTGGTCTTCGGCGCCACCGTGGAGCTGGAAGATGAGGCCACGGGCGATGCCGTCACCTACCAGATCGTGGGCGAGGACGAGGCCGACCTGAAGCTGGGCCTGATCAACGTGTCCAGCCCCATCGCGCGGGCCCTGATCGGCAAGGAAGAGGGCGACACGGCCGAAGTGCAGGCCCCCGGTGGCGTGCGCCGCTACGAGATCGTTGGCGTCAGCTACGTCTGAGGACCCCTGCGCGTGGCCGCCCGTTTTCCTGCCATCCTGGCTGCCCTCTGGTGGGGGAGTCTGGGGGCCATCGGCTTCATGGCCGTGCCGCTGCTGTTTGCGCACCTGCCCACGCCCGCCATGGCGGGCAACATGGCCGCCAAGCTGTTTGCCGCGCAGAACTGGCTGTCGGTGGCGTGCTGCATGTTGCTGCTGCTGGTTTCAAGGCCAAAAGGGGATGTAACGCTTTATCCCTGGGCGCGAGCAGCTACACTTTTCATAGTGGGTGGGCTGCTGCTGGCGCTGCTGGTGCAGTTCGGCGTATCGCCGCGCATCGTGGCGCGCCAGGACCTGAAGTTCTGGCATGGCGTGGGTACCCTGATGTATTCGCTGCAGTGGGTCTGCGCCCTGATCACGCTGTGGCACACGCTGCGCGGCCCGGCGGCACAGCCGCCAGCGCCAGCGGCCTGAGGCGGTTTATTCGCGCCAATGCTCGGCCACCCAGGTGGCGGGCTGGATGAAGCGAAAACGCCGGTTGCGCCGGCCCGCCAGGGCGTCGGGCGGATTGCACTCCCCGTGGAAGATCACCACGCGCGCACCGGGCGGCACAAACGGCGCCTTCCAGTAGTTGGTGGGCCAGGCGGGAATGCCGTGGTACTTGAAGCTCGGGCACCACTCGGCGGGCCAGTACTGCAGCTTGCCCTGCTTGTGCAGGAAGTCCGACAGGTAGGCCTGCTCGTTGCGGAACTGCCGGCGGATCTCGTCGAAATGGCCACGGAAGTACTCCAGCACATCCGGGTGGGCTCCCAGCTCGAAGCGGTACACCGACGAGTTGCCGGTGATGCGCCAGGGCCGCTTGTAGTCGTGGATGATGAGGAATTCGCCCGGCTGGGTGAAGAAATCATCCAGGCTGCCGGTGACGACCACGTCCACATCAAGGAACAGCGCCGTGCCGCGCAGACCATGCAGGTCGGCACTGAAGGTGGCCAGCTTGGTCCAGCCGCGCTCGGGGATGCCCGGGGGCAGGTCCAGCGGCGGGATGGAGAGGCACTGCACCTCGGAGCGGATGCCGGTGCTGTCGTCGGTCAGGCAGACGAAATGAAAGTCACCGCTGAGATGACGGCGCACCATGGCGTAGAGGCGGTTGACATACTCGGGGCCGTATTTCGTGCCCCATTTCATGCAGATCACATGGCGCTGGCGCGCCGTGCTGGCGGCTGTCATCGCGTCAATCGGCCTGGCGCTTTTTCACCGAGGTCGGCTTGCGCTTCTTGGCACGCTTGATCTGGCCGCCAGGCGTCAGGCGCTGGTTGCCCAGCACGCGCAAGGTCTTGATTTCGGGGCGCTGGCCGCCGCGCTTGCTGTACTTGAGCACCTTCACGTCCTTGGGTCCGGGCATGCGGTTCTCATCGACAGTGCGTTCTTTTTCGGGTTGCGGGCGCCACAACACCAGCAGCTTGCCGATGTGCTGGACGGGCGCTGCGCTCATTTCGGCGGCCAGTTCCTGGTACATCAGCTCGCGTGCAGCGCGGTCGTCGCCGAACACGCGAATCTTGATGAGGCCATGGGCGTTCAGGGCAGCGTCGATTTCCTTGCGCACACCGGCGGTCAGGCCATCGCCACCGACGAGCACGACGGGATCGAGATGGTGGGCGGCGGCGCGGTATTCGCGGCGCTCGGCGGGGGTGAGTTCAATTTGGGGCATGGGCCGTATTATCGAGGCAGGATGAAAGAAGCATGAAAACCAAAACCCAGAGCAAGAAGGTCAACAAGGCATGGTTGAACGACCATGTGAATGACCCATACGTCAAGCAGGCCCATAAGGACGGCTATCGCGCACGCGCGGCCTATAAGCTCAAGGAAATCGATGAACAGTTCGGCCTGATCCGACCCGGGGCCACGGTGGTGGATCTGGGCTGCTCGCCCGGCGCCTGGAGCCAGTACGTGCGCCGTCGCCTCTCGCCGACGGGCGCGGCCGTCGGCGCGCTCAACGGTACCATCATCGGACTCGACATCCTGCCCATGGAGCCCATCGAGGGCGTGACCTATCTGCAAGGCGATTTCCGTGAACCCGAAGTGCTAGCGCTGCTGGAAGAGGCACTGCAGGGCCGTGCCGTGGATGTCGTTGTGTCCGACATGGCGCCCAACCTGTCGGGCATTGCCTCCTCGGATGCCGCGCGCATCACCCACCTGGTGGAGCTGGCGGTGGACTTTGCCCGTGCCCACCTGCGCCCCGAAGGTGCGCTGGTCGTCAAGCTGTTCCATGGCGGGGGCTATACCGAGCTGGTGCAGCTCTTTCGCGACACCTTTCATACGGTCAAGCCGGTCAAGCCCAAAGCATCGCGTGACAAATCGTCTGAAACCTTTCTGGTGGGCATCGGTCTGAAAAAAGGGGTTTGATGGCGGCGCGGTTTTGAGCCTGCGCAGTGGAACCGAATAAAACCGTGATCCTCCCAGGGGTGCCAGGGGGTATTGCAAACCCTGTCTGGGTTGAAACGCCTAAAATCAGTCCCATTTAGTACGTGAAATCATTTCGCCACCCTCACTGGAGCTCCGCTTGAATAATCAGTGGTTTTCAAAAGTTGCCGTATGGCTGGTCATCGCCATGGTGCTGTTCACCGTGTTCAAACAGTTTGACACGCGTGCGGTCGGAGCTGCGGGCCACCTAGGCTATTCGGAATTCCTGGAGGAGGTGCGCAACAACCGCATCAAGAGCGCCACCATTCAGGAAGGGCAGGGCGGCACCGAGATCGTGGCAGTCACCCAGGACGACCGCCGCATCCGCACTACGGCCACCTATCTCGATCGGGGCCTTGTGGGCGATCTGATCAACAACAACGTCAAATTCGACGTCAAGCCGCGCGAAGAAGGCTCCCTGCTCATGACCCTGCTGGTCAGCTGGGGCCCCATGCTGCTCTTGATCGGCGTATGGGTGTACTTCATGCGCCAGATGCAGGGCGGCGGCAAGGGCGGCGCCTTCAGCTTCGGCAAGAGCAAGGCGCGCATGCTCGACGAAAACAACAACACGGTCACCTTCGCCGATGTGGCAGGCTGCGACGAGGCCAAGGAAGAGGTCAAGGAAGTCGTGGACTTCCTGAAAGACCCCTCCAAATTCCAGAAGCTTGGCGGCCGCATTCCGCGCGGCCTGCTGCTGGTCGGCCCTCCGGGCACCGGCAAGACGCTGCTGGCCAAGTCTATTGCGGGCGAGGCCAAGGTACCGTTCTTCAGCATTTCGGGCTCTGACTTCGTGGAAATGTTCGTCGGCGTGGGCGCGGCCCGTGTGCGCGACATGTTCGAGAACGCCAAGAAGAATGCGCCCTGCATCATCTTCATCGACGAAATCGACGCCGTGGGCCGCCAGCGTGGTGCCGGCCTGGGTGGCGGTAACGATGAGCGCGAGCAGACGCTCAACCAGATGCTGGTTGAGATGGATGGCTTCGAGACCAACCTAGGCGTGATCGTGGTGGCTGCGACCAACCGCCCCGACATTCTCGACGCCGCCCTGTTGCGCCCCGGGCGCTTTGACCGCCAGGTGTATGTGACGCTGCCTGACATCCGGGGCCGCGAGCAGATTCTGGGCGTGCACATGCGCAAGATTCCCGTGGGCCAGGACGTGAACCCGGGCGTGATCGCCCGTGGCACGCCCGGAATGTCCGGCGCCGACCTGGCCAACCTGTGCAACGAGGCGGCCCTGATGGCTGCACGCCGCAACGCCCGCACGGTGGAGATGCAGGACTTCGAGAAGGCCAAGGACAAGATCATCATGGGCCCCGAGCGCAAGAGCATGGTCATGCCCGAGGAAGAGCGCCGCAACACGGCCTACCACGAGGCTGGCCACGCGCTCATCGGCAAGCTGCTGCCCAAGTGCGACCCGGTACACAAGGTCACCATCATCCCGCGCGGTCGCGCGCTGGGCGTGACCATGAGTCTGCCCGAGAAAGACCGCTACTCCTACGACAAGGAGTACATGCTGAACCAGATCGCCATGCTGTTCGGCGGCCGCATCGCTGAAGAAGTGTTCATGCACCAGATGACCACTGGCGCCAGCAATGACTTCGAGCGCGCCACGCACATTGCGCGCGACATGGTCATGCGCTACGGCATGACGGAGGCCCTGGGCCCCATGGTCTATGCCGAGAATGAAGGCGAGGTGTTCCTGGGCCGCTCGGTCACCAAGACCACCAACATTTCAGAAGAGACCATGCAGAAGGTCGATGCCGAAGTGCGCCGCATCATTGATGAACAATACGCCCTGGCGCGTGGCCTGATTGAGGAAAACCAGGACAAGATGCACGCCATGGCCAAGGCCATGCTGGAGTGGGAGACCATCGATAGCGACCAGCTCAACGACATCATGGCGGGCAAGCCGCCGCGGCCCCCGAAGGACTGGACGCCCCGTACCCCCTCCTCGGGGGGCGATGGTCCCACTGGCGGCACACCGGCAGTGAGCACGGATACTGCGCCGACGGCTGCCTGAACGCTGCGCTCAGGTCCACCATCAAACGGGGCCGGTTGTGCCCCGTTTTTTTTCAAGGTCTCTCCCACTCTCCATGATCTGGCAAACCGCCCGCTTCGCCGTAGATTTGTCGCGTCCCCGGATCATGGGTATCGTGAACGCCACCCCGGATTCCTTTTCGGATGGCGGGCGGCACGCCAGCGCCTTGGCGGCGCTGCGCCATTGTGAATGCCTGCTGCGCGATGGTGCCGAGCTGCTGGACATCGGAGGTGAGTCCACCCGCCCAGGTAGTCCCGCCGTTGCGCTGGACGAAGAATTGGCGCGCGTCCTGCCGGTGGTGCGGGAGGCGGTGCGTCTGGGCGTTCCGGTGTCCGTGGACACCTACAAGCCCCAAGTGATGCAGCAAGTGCTGGACCTGGGGGCCGACATCATCAACGACATCTGGGCACTGCGTCAGCCGGGTGCTGCCCAGCTGGTGGCCCGGCATCCAACGTGCGGGGTTGTGCTGATGCACATGCACCGTGATCCACAGACCATGCAGGTGACACCCATGGCGGGGGACTGCCTTCCGCAGGTGCTCTCATTTTTGGAGCATGCAGCGCAATCCCTGCAAGCCTTGGATGTCAAAAGGAGTCGAATCGTGCTGGACTACGGCATCGGCTTTGGGAAGAGCGTGGAGCAGAACTTTTCCCTGCTGGCCCGGCAAAGCGAGCTCCTCGCGTTGGGCTACCCGCTGCTGGCAGGCTGGTCGCGCAAATCTTCGCTGGGGGCGGTGACCGGGCTGGAGGTGAATCAGCGCCTGGTACCCAGCGTGGCCGCTGCACTGCTGGCTGCTGAACGTGGCGCGCGCGTGCTGCGCGTGCATGATGTACGTGAAACCGTGCAGGCGCTGACGGTCTGGCAAGCGATGAGCCAGCACGATGACAGCCCTCCCAATCTCCTCAGTAACAAGGATACCTCGGCATGACACGCAACTACTTTGGCACCGATGGCATCCGTGGCACCGTGGGGCAGGCACCCATCACACCCGACTTTGTGCTCCGCCTGGCCCACGCCGTGGGGCGCGTGCTGCGCCAGACTGAAGAGCGGCCGCTGGTGCTGATCGGCAAGGACACGCGCATTTCGGGCTACATGCTCGAGAGTGCGCTCGAGTCGGGCTTCAACTCTGCAGGGGTCGATGTACTGCTGCTCGGACCTTTGCCTACGCCGGGTGTGGCTTACCTCACGCGCGCCCAACGCGCCAGCCTGGGTGTGGTGATTTCGGCCAGCCACAACGCCTTTGCCGACAACGGCATCAAGTTCTTCAGTGCCCAGGGCACCAAGTTGCCCGATGCCTGGGAAAAGGACGTGGAGGCGGCGCTGGACGAGCCGCCAGTGTGGGTGGATTCGGCAGCTCTCGGCAAGACCCGGCGGCTGGATGATGCGGCCGGGCGCTACATTGAATTCTGCAAAAGCACCTTTCCTCAGGATCTAACGCTGCGCGGGCTCAAGGTGGTGGTTGATGCGGCCCACGGCGCGGCGTACCACATTGCGCCCAAGGTCTTCCATGAACTGGGGGCCGAAGTGATTGCCATCGGCTGCTCGCCCGACGGCCTCAATATCAATCACGAAGTGGGTGCTACGCATCCCGACGCCCTGGTGCGCGCGGTGCGCGCCAACCATGCTGACTATGGCATCGCACTGGATGGCGACGCCGACCGGCTACAGATGGTGGATGCCACCGGACGCTTGTACAACGGTGACGAGTTGTTGTACCTGATGGTGCGCGACCGTATGGGGCGTGATGAGCACGTGCCGGGTGTCGTCGGTACGCTCATGACCAATATGGCGATCGAGCTGGCTCTGCAGGAGCGCGGCGTCAAGCTGGTTCGGGCCAAGGTGGGCGACCGCCATGTGCTCGAAGAGCTGGCCCGGCACCGCTGGGTGCTGGGGGGCGAGAGTTCGGGGCACCTGCTGGTGCTGGATAAGCACACGACGGGCGACGGCCTGGTCAGTGCCCTGCAGGTTTTGCAAACCTGTGTGCGCAATGGCCAGAGCCTGGCACAGATGCTGGAGGGTGTATCGCTGTTTCCGCAGGTCCTGCTGAACGTGCGCCTCCAGCCCGGGCAGGATTGGCGCGCCAATGCCTTGCTGGCCAGGGAGATCGAGGCAGTCGAGAGTGCGCTGGGCGCCACCGGGCGCGTACTGATCCGACCCAGTGGCACTGAGCCTGTGCTCCGGGTGATGGTTGAATCACCGGATGCAGCGCTGGCCAGCACCAGTGCGCAACGCCTTGTCGAGGCGGCGCGCTGCGGTTGATTGCTCTTATAGTGGTAGCTGCAGGCGCATGCTGAACAAGGGCTAGAGCTGTTTTTTGCTTAATTTTCTCGATGATGTCGGCCACCCACCGTCTCTTCGGTTCGATTTACAACGATTCTGTGGCCCAATGTCCGACTGATCTTCTGAAAAAACGCCTGCCGGCGGTCTGGGGCAGTGCCCTGCTGGTGCTGTTGGCCCTGATTGGCGCACTGTTTTCGATGCCTGCGCAGGCGGGCAGAACACTTGACGCAGTCCGGTCGCGGGGATCGGTGGCGTGTGGCGTTCATACGGGCCTGGCAGGTTTCTCTGCATCCGATGCGAATGGGCGTTGGGCGGGGCTGGATGTGGACATCTGCCGTGCCATTGCTGCTGCCGTACTGGGCGATGGAGGCAAGGTGCACTACGTGCCGCTTACCGCGCAGCAGCGCTTTGTTGCACTGCAGTCGGGCGAGGTGGATCTTCTCTCGCGCAATACCACCTTCACCTTGTCACGCGAAGCGTCCATGGGCCTGCTTCTGACGGCCGTCACCTACTACGATGGACAGGGGTTCATCGTGTCGGCCCGCAGCCGGATACGCACTGCACAGCAGCTCAAAGGTCAGAAGGTGTGCGTGCAGTCAGGCACCACTTCGGAGCGCAATCTGATCGACTATTCCCAAGCCCGGGGCCTGGGTATCCTGCCGGTGCGCTTCGAGAAGGAGGAGGCCGCCACCGCAGCGTACTTTGGCGGGCGTTGCGCTGCCTATACATCGGACGCTTCGGGCCTGGCTTCCATCCGCAGCGTGCGGACAGCCCGTCCGGCGGACCACCGCATTCTGGCCGAACTGATCTCCAAGGAGCCCCTGGGGCCTCTGGTCCGTCGCGGTGATGATGAGTGGTATGCGATTGTCAAATGGGTGGTGCACGGCCTGATCGAAGCCGAAGAACGCGGAGTGACGCAGGGCCGGGTAGACCCGATGAGGGTCAGCAGCGAGGACCCTGCGGTGCAGCGCTTGCTCGGGGTGGCAGAAGACACCGGCGCCCCGCTGGGGCTGGACAAGGACTGGATGGTTCGGGCGCTCCGGGCCACAGGGCATTACGGCGAAATTTTTGACCTCAATGTGGGGCCTCGATCACCCCTGGGACTGTCGCGTGGCCTGAACAAGCAATGGTCCCAGGGCGGGCTGATGTACGCCTATCCGCTGCGCTGAATCCGGTTGCGGGGCCTGGCCGCGCATCCGTTGCGATGCAACCGACTGGCTCAGCGCAGGAAGGCGGTGAATGGGTGGGAAGTCTGGGTACCGCGCTGTCCGGGCGCGTTTCCACCTTGCTGGGCTTTGCGACAGGCTTGCAGATAAATTTGTAGCTGTTCAGCTGCCTGTGGATGTCCGCAGTAGTAACCCTGGGCCTGGTTGCATCCCTGATCACGCAAAAACTCGAACTGGCCGCGCGTTTCCACGCCTTCGGCGATGGTCTGCATGCCAAGGGCCTGTGCCATGCGAATGATGGCGCTGACGATGGCGCGGTCGTTGGCGTCTTCGTCCAGGTCACGCACGAAAGATTGGTCGATCTTGAGCTTGCCAATCGGAAAGCGCTTGAGCTGGCTCAGCGAAGAGTAGCCCGTGCCGAAGTCGTCAATCGAGAGTTGCACTCCGAGCGCGTGCAACTGGTCCATGGTGTCGATGGCCATGCGCGGGTCATCCATGGCCACGCCCTCGGTCAGCTCCAGTTCGAGCGCACCGGGTGGCAGGCCGGCGCCGGCAAGAATGCGTGCAATCAGCTCGGGCAGCCGGGGCTGTCGAAACTGCACGGCTGACAGGTTGACCGACATGGATGGAAGTATCAGGCCCTGGTCGTGCCATCGCTTGAGTTGTTCCAGTGCCGTGCGCAGCACCCATTCGCCAATCGGCAGGATCTGGCCGCAATCCTCTGCGATGGGGATGAACTCGGCGGGCGAGACCGTTCCCAGCTCGGGGTGCTTCCAGCGCAGCAGCGCCTCTACACCCATCACCTGCTGGGTGGCAATGCACACCTGTGGCTGGTAGTGCAGGCTGAACTGACCGCGCTCCAGTGCTCGGCGCAGTGCGTTTTCGAGTTGCAATGCGCGCACCGAGTGCGCCTGCATTTCCGGGGTGAAGAACCGGTAGGTGTTTCGACCGCCCTGCTTGGCCCGGTACATGGCCACATCGGCCGACTGGCTCAGGGTTTCGAAATTGGCGCCGTCATCCGGATACACGGCAATGCCCATCGAGGGGGCCATGGTGAGCTCGTGGTGATCAATCTGGTAAGGCTGGCGTGAGGCTTCGAGCAATTTACCTGCCACGCGTGCTGCGCCCTTGGCATTGGCTCCGGGTAGCAGCAGGATGAATTCGTCCCCGCCCAGTCGGCAGACGGTGTCTTTCTCGCGTACCACGGCACGCAGGCGTCGGGCAATCTGAACCAGCAGGGCATCGCCCACGCGGTGGCCCAGCGAGTCGTTGACATGTTTGAAGTGATCCAGGTCGAGAAAAATCACCGAAATCGGCGTCTGATCCTGGCGGGCCTGCTCGATGGCGTGTGAGCTGCGTTCGGCAAGCAGTGTACGGTTGGGCAGGCCTGTCAGGGCGTCGTAGTGGGCTAGCCAGTAGATGCGCTCTTGGTCCAGCTTGCGGTCGTCGATCTCGCGGTGAAGCGAGTCGACGGTTTCACTCAGCTCTTGCGTGCGCTGGGCTACGAGGGTTTCGAGTTCTGCATGCACCTTGATCAGCTCGGACTGTGCTCGTCTGCGCTCGGTGATGTCCATGCAGATCCAGATGGTTCCCAGACCCAGATCGGAGGGATCGATGGCTTTGCAGCGCACCTCGCACAGCACCGGCGAGCCGTCCTTGCGGCTCAGTGTGAGCTCGCCCTCGAAGGTCAGGCCCCGGGAAATGGGTTCGTAGCATCGCTGCCCGACGTCTTCCCAGGCTTGGTCGCTGGGCATCCACTGGCGGGATGCGCATCCTTCGAG
The DNA here is from genome assembly GCA_024710165.1 of Burkholderiaceae bacterium. Lineage (GTDB taxonomy): Bacteria > Pseudomonadota > Gammaproteobacteria > Burkholderiales > Burkholderiaceae_C > Simplicispira. The sequence continues at coordinate 5,048 of JANJVG010000007.1, read as the reverse complement.
TTCACCAGGTTCGTAACCAAGCATCTGCTCGAAATGCCGGTTGCAGCGTGTCAGCCGCCGGTCGCGCAGATAGACGATGCCCACCATGGCATTGTCCAGAAGGATCTGCTTTTCCCAGATAGCGGCATCGAGCCGGACCTGAGCGTTCTTCTGCGCGTCGATGTCGTCCACGATCCAGATGGAACCCTCTGCCGTGTCCTTCGGGTTAATCAGACTGCCGGAAAGACGGCCCCAGAAAACTGTGCCGTCGCAGCGGCGCAAGATCCGTTCGACCCTGAATGTCTGCCCGGTCGAGACCACCGGGTAGGCAGCCCGGCCCAGTTCGCGGAAGTCGCTGGCGTCGGGATAGAAACTCTCGCTGTGCTGGCCCACCAGCGCCTCAGGGGAGGCGTAGCCGAAAATTTCAGCATAGCGCCGGTTGCACCGCACCACCTGTTGCTGCCGAATGAAAGCGATGCCGGCACCTGCGTTGTCCAGCAGCGTCTGCTGCTCACGTAAGGTGCGTTCGAGGGGGGTATCGGCGGGGGCGTGGACCGAAGGCGATCCGGAGCTGTGGTCCAACAAGGGCATTTCACCAGGGATGGCACTACGGGAGCAGTTCCCGACGGCGTAGGAAAGAGTGTGAATAAGTGTATCAGCAATGGTCTGGGGCGCCCGCGCACGCGTGCCTGATTGTCATCGTCAGGCCATCAGAGTGACATGTTGCGGTCATGGCGGCCCGTCACACTGCAGAGCACAAGGCCAGCGCTGAGCTCCCTGCTCGGATGCGTAACCGCTGAGGCTGCAGCCGCAGTCAGTCCCAAGGAGTCCGCCATGAACGATCTGCCCAGCACCACGTACCCACTGTCTCCAGTGTCCCTGCCCCGGCTCGATCGCCCGGAGAGCCCCGGCGGGGAGGCATTTGCTGGCGTGAGGCCTGGCAGTGTGGAGGTGGCCTGGGCTAGGCATCTGGACGAAGTCAGGCAAGCGCAGCGATTGCGGTATGAGGTCTTCATCAACGAAATGGGGGCGCGGTTGAAAACGCCGATTCCGGGGCACGACATCGACATTTTTGATGATTACTGCGAACACCTGCTGGTGCGGGATGCGCACACGCGTGAGGTCATTGGAACCTACCGCGTGCTCACCCCGGCGCAGGCCTTGAGGGTGGGCAGCACTTACAGTGACACCGAGTTCGATCTGACCCGGCTGCGCAGCTTGCGTTCCCGCATGGTGGAACTCGGGCGCAGCTGTGTGCATGCGCAGCACCGGCACGGTGGCGTGATTCTGGCGCTCTGGGGAGCGCTGGCTGATTTCATGGTGCGCAATAAGCTCGACACCATGGTCGGCTGTGCCAGCATTCCCATGGTGCGTAACGGCGTGGTATCCGGTGATGCTGCTGCAAGCATCTGGCGCCAGCTGCGCCAGACCCACCTGGCTGCGATTGAGTACCAGGTGCTCCCGCGTTTGCCCCTGCCGGTGGAGTGCCTTGATGACTCGCTGGAGATTGATCCTCCGGCACTCATCAAAGGCTATCTACGACTGGGTGCTCGCGTTCTTGGCGCGCCAGCCTGGGATCCGGACTTCAACTCCGCCGATCTGCCCATGATGATGCGCATCGGTGACCTGCCAGCGAGATATCGCCGGCATTTCCTGGGCGTTTGATGGCGCGCCTGCTTGACAAGTGGCGCCACACGAATGTAACGATGATTGTCATCAAAATGTCATTCGTAAAGTCAATACTTTGCCATCTTTGTTTCGCTAATTACGGTGCCCATGCCCCCCTTGCCCACTGAAAAAAACGGGACCATGTCGCACGTCTCTGTCACCCTCAGTGCCCCCGTCACTGAGGCGGCGAGTGACGCACCGGGTCTGGTGAAGTCCGGGCAGGACGCTTCGGCCGATGGGCCTGCCGCCGAGGCCTGTGTGCGCCCACCAACCCGCTTTCTGGATCGTGATCACAGCATTCTTGCGTTTAACGAGCGGGTTTTTGACTGGGTCGCTCGCAAGGATGTGCCGTTGCTCGAGCGCTTGCGGTTTCTCAGCATCGTGTCTTCCAACCTGGATGAATTTTTTGAGGTGCGTGCCGAGCCCCACATCACGGCTGCCCGCAATGGAGAAACCAAGGGGGCCTACACCGTCGCTTCCTTTGGGGCATTGGCCATTAAGGCCCATGATCTGGTGGAGCGGCAATACGCCCTGTACAACGAGGCGCTGATTCCTGCGCTGGCCAAAAAAGGCATTCATATCGTCTCGCATGGCGACCGCACTGCAGCGCAGCGGCGCTGGGTTCACGACTATTTTGTGCGAGAAGTCCGGCCGTTGCTGGTGCCCGTGGGGCTTGATCCGGCGCATCCTTTTCCCCAGGTGGCCAACAAATCGCTCAATTTCATCGTGCGCCTCAAGGGGCGGGATGCTTTTGGCCGTGAAAACGAGATTGCCATTGTGCGGGTGCCGCGTTTGCTGCCCCGCTTTACCCGCATGCCGGCCAGCGTTGCGCCCAAAAGCATGCAGTTTGTGAGTGTGTCGAGCGTCATCCGTGCGCACCTGGAGGATCTTTTTCCGGGCCGCGAAGTCACCCAGTTCTCCCAGTTCCGGGTGACCCGGCACTCCGATTTGGCGGTGGACGAGGAAGACGTGCGCAATCTCCGCATGGTGTTGCGCCAAGGCCTGCAGCAGCGCAACTACGGTCAGGCGGTACGGCTCGAAGTGTCGGCCGGCTGCTCCGAATACCTGTCGGACTTTTTGCTGAAGCAGTTTGAGCTGCCAGAGGCTGCACTTTACCGGGTGCACGGGCCAGTCAACCTGGTGCGGCTTGCCCAATTGGTGGACCTGGTGGCAGCCCCGTCCTTGCTTTTTCCGCCGTGGCGCCCGGACCGGCCGCACCTGTTGCAGCAAGGGGTCTCGATCCTGGAGCAGCTGCGCCAGGGTGATGTGGTGATGCACCAGCCCTTCGAGAGCTTTGATGGTGTACTGGCGTTCCTGCGGGAGGCGGTCCATGACCCGCAGGTGGTCGCCATCAAGCAGACAATCTACCGCACGGGGTCGGACCAGCAGATGCTGGATCTGCTGCGTGAAGCGGTTCGCCGGGGTAAGGAAGTCATGGCTGTGGTCGAGCTGAAGGCTCGTTTCGATGAAGAAGCCAACATCAACTGGGCGGAGGCGCTCGAGTCTGTGGGTGCGCAGGTGGTGTTTGGCGTGGTGGGTTTGAAGACCCACGCCAAAATGCTGCTCGTCACCCGGCGAGAAGGGCGCCACATGGTTCGTTATGGGCATTTGTCCACGGGCAATTACAACCCGCGAACGGCTCGGCTGTACACCGACCTGAGCTATTTGACCGCCGATGCCGACACTACGGCAGATATGGATAGCGTCTTCAATCACCTCGCAAGCCAGAATCGCCTGCCACGCATGCGGCGCCTGCTGGTGGCTCCCTTTCACCTGCACCGCCGTACCCTGGAGAAAATCGAACAGGTGGGTTTGGCCGCAGAGCGCGGTGAGGGGGGGCGCATCGTCGCCAAGATGAATGCCCTGACTGATGAAGCGATTGCACACGCCCTGGTCCTTGCGGGGCAGCGCGGAGCGCGGATTGATCTCATTGTGCGTGGCGCCTGCATCCTTCCCGCGCAGGTTCCGGGCATGACCGACAACATCCGCGTGCGATCCATCATTGGGCGCTTTCTGGAGCATTCACGGGTTTTTTACTTTGGCTGCGGTACCGAGGAAGAGCTCTATCTTTCGAGCGCGGACTGGATGAACCGCAACATGCTGCGCAGGGTCGAGGTTTCCTGGCCCATCACGGACCCCGGGTTGCGTCAACACATCATTGATGAGTGCCTGCTGGCCTACCTACATGACGATCGGGATGCGTGGGAGCTCCAGCCTGATGGCACCTATTCACCGGCTGAAAAACCGGTTACCGGAACCGGCGCGCAAAATGCGCTGATGAGCCGATATGCATTGTTCACTCCGAAGGGCTGAACATGGATCTGATTCTGTGGCGCCATGCGGAGGCGGAAGAGGGCGAGGACGATCTGACTCGCCCGCTGACGGCGCGCGGCGAAAAACAGGCGGCTAGGATGGCTGCGTGGCTGGATCGCAACCTGCCCGACGGACTGCGGGTTTTGTCAAGCCCGGCCATTCGCGCGGAGCAGACCGCGCGCGCCCTGGGTCGCAAGTACAAGCTGCGGGCTGAACTCATGCCCGATGGAAGCGCACAGGATCTTTTGGAAATGGTCCAGTGGCCGAATGCCCGAGGCGCCGTTCTGGTGGTGGGTCACCAGCCGGTTCTGGGGCAGACCGTGGCCCAATTGCTGGAGATGAAGTCAGGCGCGTGCTCGCTTCGCAAAGGCGCTGTCTGGTGGCTGCGTCATCGCCAGAGGATGGAAGCCTGCGAGACCATTTTGCTGGCAGTGCAGTCCCCTGAATTTCTCTGATGAACCGTATCGCCCGGGCAGGGCGCCGCAGCGCTGTGGTCATGGTGAACCCATCCCACCGATGCCATCGCAGGGTGAGCTCATCGGAACTTATTTTTCCGACTTTGGTCGTCCGGTCTTGATGGCTGGCACGGCCTTGAGTGCAGAGCTGAACGCGGTATCGGACATTGCGATCAGCGCCATGAGCCCTGCGCGCAGGACTTCACTTTTTTTGGCGGGTTGCGAAAGCCGTGCTGCGCGCAACTTCAGCGCTTCGATCGCTTCATACTCGTCTTTGGGAAAGGTGAAGCTGTCGCGCACCAGCTTGGGCTTCTTGGCTTTGGTGTTTTTTTCAGGCACTGGCACTGCGGGTTTCAGGGTGGCACTGGCTGCAGTGGTGCGCCTGCGAGGGGATGCAGTCGACGCGGCCGGGGACTTCCGAACAGCAGTACGTGCCGGCTTGATGGGAGCCAAAGGTTCTGCTGTAGCGGACGATTGGGATGGTTGATTGAACCGAGATTGTCCATTAGACCCGGCCATGCGATCATGAGCCGTTGTGGTGGACTTGGATTTGAACCAAATTTCTAATGGACGCCATTAGAAATTCCCAATGAAATCAACGCTCTATGTGTGATTATGAACTCCCATGGCGTC
>JANJVG010000215.1 GCA_024710165.1 Burkholderiaceae bacterium | reverse complement strand
CAGCGTGAGCAGGCGTTCCAGGGGCTTTTCGCCCCAGCGCCAGAACATCAGCGGCGTCAGCAAGGTGTCGAGCAGCGTGGAGCTGACCAGGCCGCCGAAAATCACCACGGCCACGGGGTGCAGCACTTCCTTGCCGGGGGCATCCGCCGACACCAGCAGGGGCACCAGCGCGAAGGCGGCGACCAGCGCCGTCATCAGCACCGGGGTGAGGCGCTCCAGCGAGCCGCGCACGATGAGTTGCTTGCCAAACTTTTCACCCTCGAATGCGCACAGGTTGATGTAGTGGCTGATCTTGAGGATGCCGTTGCGCGTCGAGATGCCCGTCAGCGTGATGAAGCCCACCAGCGCGGCCACCGACAACGGCTGGCCCGAAATCCACAGCGCCAGCACACTGCCCACCAGGGCCAGGGGAATGTTGCCCATGATGATCAGCGTGAGCACGGTGGAGCGGTAGCGGCTGTAGAGCACGAGGAAGATCAGGGCCAGGGACACCAGCGCCAGCAGCGCAATCAACCGGGCCGCCTGTTCCTGGGCCTGGAACTGGCCTTCGAGCGCGGTGAAATACCCCTCCGGCAGGGGCGTGGCGGCCAGGGTGCTGCGGATATCGCCAATGATGCGCGCCATGTCGCTGCCGTCGGTATTGGCCGACACCACGATGCGCCGGCGTGCGTTCTCCCGGCTGACCTGGTTGGGGCCTTCGCCATCTTCAATGGTGGCCAGCAGGGACAGGGGCACCGCACCCGTGGGGGTTTCGATCAGCAGGCCTTTCAGAGCATGAAGTCCGCGCTGGTCTTCGGGCAGGCGCACCACCAGGTCGAAGCGGCGGTTGCCCTCGATGATCTGGGTAATGTGTTCGCCTTCGATCATCTGCTGCAAGGACCGCAGAACGGCACCGGGCGCGACGCCGTAGCGCGCAGCCTGTTCATAGTCCAGGTGGATCTTGATCTGCGGAATCAGCACCTGTTTTTCGATCTGCAGGTCGGTGATGCCCGGAACGCGCGACAGACGGTCGCGCAGTTCTCCGGCCAGGCCGCGCAGCGTGTCCAGGTCGTCGCCGTACACCTTCAGCGCGATCTGTGCCCGCACGCCCGAGAGCAGGTGGTCCAGCCGGTGCGAAATGGGCTGTCCCACGCTGGTGGCTGCAGGCAGGGTGGCCAGCCGGGCGCGAATGTCCTGCACCACGGCATCGCGGCTGCGCTCGGACACCTTGAGGTCGATGTCCATCTCGGTGTAGTGCACCCCTTCCGCATGTTCGTCCAGTTCGGCGCGGCCGGTTCGGCGGCCCACCTGGGTGACCTCGGGGACTTGCATGGCCAGTTGCTCAGCCAGTGTTGCGATGCGGTTGGACTCCTCCAGCGAGGTGCCGGGGTTGAGCAACACGTTCACCGTGAGCGTGCCTTCGTTGAAGGGCGGCAGGAACGAGCGCGGAAAGAAGGGCACGCTGGCGGCAACCGCCAGAACCACGACCAGCGCACCCGTCAGCAGGCTGCGGGAATGATCGAACGAGCCGTTCAGCAAACGCGCATCCCAGCGCTTGAGCCAGGCCGCCAGGGGGCTGTCGCCCGCATGCAGTTGCTTCATGCGCGGCAGCAGGTAGTAGCACAGCACGGGAGTGATGGTGACGGCTACCACCATGCTGGCCAGGATAGACACCACATAGGCAATGCCCAGGGGGGTGAACAAGCGGCCTTCGATGCCGGGCAAGGCAAACAAGGGCACAAACACCAGCACCACGACCAGGGTGGCATAGACCACGCCCGTACGCACCTCGCGGGAGGCGGCGGCAATCACCGTCAGGGCCGGGAGTGGCTGTGGTTTCAGGCGGTTTTCCTTCAGGCGGCGCAGCACGTTTTCGACGTCCACCACCGCGTCGTCCACCAGCTCGCCAATGGCGATGGCCAGCCCCCCCAGCGTCATGGTGTTGATCGACAGGCCGAAATAGCGGAACACCAGAGCGGTCACCATCAGCGACAGCGGAATGGCCACCAGCGAGATGACCGTGGTGCGCACATTCAGCAGGAACAAGAACAGCACGACCGCCACCAGAATGGCGCCATCGCGCAGGGCTTCCCTGACGTTGCCCACCGAGCGCTCGATGAAATCGGCCTGCTTGAACAGGAACTGCGGCGTTTCAATGCCCTGGGGCAGCGCCTTGTTCAGCGTGGCCATGGCCTGCTCGACGGCCTGGGTGAGCGCCACGCTGTCGGCGCCGGGCTGCTTCTGCACCGACAAAATCACCGCTGGCTGGCCCTTGTAGCTGGCATCGCCGCGCTTGACCGCCGGGGCCAGCCGAACCTCGGCCACCTGGTGCAGCAAAATCGGCTGGGTATTTTTTACCCCCACCACCACGCTGCGCAGGTCTTCCATACGGCTGGTACGGCCCACCTGCCGGATCAGGTATTCACGGCCCTGCGCCTGCAAGAAGCCACCGCTGGTGTTGGCGCCGAAGTCGCGCAGCGCTGCGTCCACCTTTTCCCGTTCAATGCCCAGGGCCTGCAGTTTCGCCGGGTGAATCTCGACCCGGTACTGGCGCACCTCTCCGCCGATGGGCGTGACCTGGGCAATGCCCGGAATGGTGAGCAGCCGGGGGCGCACCACCCAGTCGGCATATTCGCGCACCTGCATCGGGCTGACCTTGGCGGGGTCGGCGGGCAGGGCGATCAGCAGAATCTCGCCCATGATGGAAGAAATCGGACCCATCTGCGGCACGATGCCCTCGGGCAGCTGTTCGCGCACCAGGTTCAGGCGCTCGGCAATCTGCTGGCGGTTGCGGTAGATGTCCGAGCCCCACTCGAACTCGACATACACGATCGACAGCCCCACGCCGGAGACCGAGCGCACTCGGGTCACCCCGGGCATGCCGTTCATGCCCGACTCGATGGGAAAGCTCACCAGCTGTTCGACTTCTTCCGGCGCCATGCCGCCCGCTTCGGTCATCAGCGTGACGGTGGGCTTGTTCAGGTCGGGAAACACATCGACCGGCATCTGCCGCAGGCTCAAGGCTCCGTAAACCACCAGAAACAGCGACAAGCCCAGCACCATCAGGCGCTGGCGCAGGCTCGTATGGATGATGAAATCAAACATTTCAGCGCACCTGGGCCAGCAGGCTGGCGCCCTGGGTGACCACGCGCTCGCCTGCGGCAATGCCGGAGGTGACGGCGGTGCTTTCCGCGCTCAGCGCCTGCGTGCGCACTGTGCGGCGTTCAAATTTCTCTGCCGTCGTATGCACCCACACCGCCTGATCTCCCCCAGCACCGCGTACCACGGCCGCCTGCGGAACAGCGGCGCCTTTGTGCGTCTGCCGTGTGGTGGCGATCACTTTGACCGACTGGCCCACCGCCAGTGCATGCTGGTCCGACGGAATGCGGAACTGCAGCACCCAGGCCTGCTCGCGCAACTGCCTGCCGCTGCCGACAAACTGCAGTTCGGTGCTGGCACCTGCCACGCTGGTGCTGGCCGCCGTCACGCCCTGGGCCAGGGTGGGTTCGTAGGCCAGGGCCTCCACGGTCAGCCGTGCGGGGTTGACCACCTCGAACAACGTTTCTCGCGCATCGACCACCTGCCCGGCCATGACATGCACCGCGCTGACCACGCCCGACACCGGTGCACGCAGCGGCTCGGGCGCCTGCAGGCTTGCCTGCAAGGCCTGCCTGCGCTGGCGCAGGGCTTCTGATTCCAACCGAGCGGCATCAATGGCCGACTGCGGCACGGCGCCCTGAAGCTGGGCGTAGCGTTCCTGCTTGCGCTGGGCGATGGCCTGCTGTGCATCCAGGTCGGCCAGCTGGGCCTGCAGGCCGCCGCGTTCGGTGTTCGACACGGTGGGCCGCACATGCGCCAGCACCTGTCCTTTGCGAACCTGCTGGCCCAGGGTGGGCAGACCCTGGGCGGGGGGCTCGATGCGCCCCGGCTGGGTGGATTGCACGCGCCCTCCGGAATTCGCATCGGCCACCACCTTGCCCTGCAACTCGACCGAGACGGGCAGCGCACGGATGTCTGCCTTCACCGTACGCAAGCCCCATTGCCTCTGGATGGCCTTGGGGATGAACAGGCTGCCGTCGGCCAGGCGCTGGGGGGCCGTGGTGCCTGTGGCGGGCAGGGGCGCTGCGGCGGGGCCGTGGTCGTGGTCTTCGCCTCCGTGGGCGAAGGCTGCCCCATGCAAAGCCAGCAGCCATGCGGCGGCAATGCGGGAAAACTGTGCGGATGTCATGCGGTGGATCCTGGGGAGGTGGCACGGGGGCGACGGCGCAGGGCCAGCAGGCCTGCGCCAGAGAGCAGCAGGGTGCCGCCCAGTCCCCAGGCCATCCAGGGTTCGGTTCTCAAGCCGGTCGCGGTAGCCGGGGTCGCAGCTGCTGGGGTGGGCACCTCCAGCGTGGCGCTCAGAAGATCGGCGGTGTCTTCGGTTTCGATGGTGATGGTCAGCGGATGCTTGCCTGGCTGGCCGAGCGCGCCATGGGCCATCCAGTACACGCCGGGGGACGAGGGCGTGGCCCTGGCCTGCACGGTGCCGGTGTCCACTTCCACCTGGGCTCCCACGACAGGTTCATTGGTGTCGAAGCGGTCGATGTGCAGCACCAGCCGGTCCTGCTCCAGCGTGGCTACCAGCTCGAAGGCATCGGTCTGGGCCTCGGCGCGCGGGCCTTGCGCGGCCATGGGCGCGGGGGTGGCTACGGGGTTTGGTTCGCTGTGGTCTTCATCGCCATGGGCCAGGGCGGGCAAGGCCGCCGCAGCCAGGGCAGTGCCCAGCAAAAGGGTTCGCACGGGGTTCATTTCGGAAGGACTCCCAGGGTTTGGTGCATGTGGGACCGGGCGGCCGCCAGGGCCACCTGCTGCTGGCCCACCAGGGCCTGGGCCTCCAGTGCGTCGGAGCGCGCGCGCAGCAAGGCGGTGAGGTCGGTCTCGCCGAGGGCAAAGGCTTTCTCTGCCAGTTGGAGTGTGTCGGTGTCCAGGGTCAGGCGCTCCTGTGCCTGGCTGAGCTGGCGTGCGGTGGCGTCCAGGTGGCGGCGGGCCTGGTCGGCATCAAGCGCCAGCTTGCGCTCCACCTGGTCGTGTTCTGCCTGGGCCAGCGCCAGCTCTGCCAATGCGGCCGACTGGGCCTGGCGCACGATGGGTTCAGACGAGAGTGGAATCGTCAGCTTGACTCCCAGGGTGTTCGCATACGGCTGCCCGGCCGCACCGCGGTCGCGCACCATGCGCAAGGCCAGTTCGGGTGCAGCGCGGCGTGTGGCGTCTGCCGACCGCACCCGTGCCTGCGCCTGGGCCAGGGCAGCCGAGGCGGCGGCCCGCAGGGGATGGTCCTGGTCGGGGGCGTCCTGAACAGCGGGGGGCTCCGGGTCCAGTTGCACGGGTGCGGCGGTGCCGGTGAGCGTGCGAAAGGCCTGCTCGGTCTGCAACAGGGCTGCGTCGCTATCGGCCAGGGCACCTTGGGCGGCGAGCACTTCGCGCTGGGCCAGATTGGCGTCGATGCGGGCCAGTTCACCCGCCTGGTAGCGGCGCTGCACATTCGCCATGAGGGCCTGGGCGGTGTCCAACCGCTGCTGTGCCTGTGCACGGGTCTGGCGTGCAGCCGCCACGGCCCACCAGGCCGTGCGCAGCTCGCCCGCCAGTTGCAGGCGCAGCGCATGCTGTTGCGCCACGACCTGCGCCTGGCCGCTGGCAGCCTCGGCGCTCTGCGCCGCTTTCTGGCCGGGCAGCCACAGCGGAACGGCCATTTCGACCTCCCATTCGCGCTGGCCCTGGTTGGCGTGAAAGCGGTCACTCGCTGCGCCCAGCGACAGCGTGGCCGGTCCCGGCGTCAGGCCGCTGGCAGCTTCGACGCGGGCTGCGGCTTGCGCGCTGCGTGCGCTGCCCGCCAGAGCCTGGGGGTGCAGTAGCCAGGCCTGCTCCAGGGCCTGCGGCAGGGTTTGCGCGGTGGCTGGTGCGGTGACCAGCACAAGGGTGAGAAGCCATCCCGTGAATCGGCTCGGGGTTCGGTATCGGGAGGGGTGTGAGGGCATGGTGTGCATGGTGCAGCGCGCCCCCCGACGGGCAGCTTTCCGGAAGATTACAAATCTGTCATCTAGTGTACTGAGTTAAAAATTCATTGAATTATTTTTTGCCATTGCAATCAGTCATGTAGTGTGTTGCACGACGAGGTGGCTATGAGCGGAAGACCAAAGACTCCATTGGTGTTGAGTGCGACGGAGCGCGAACAACTGATCGCACTGACCAAGCGGCGCAAGACAGCGCAATCCCTGGCGTTGCGAGCACGCATCGTACTGGCCTGTGCCGAAGGTTG
>JANJVG010000214.1 GCA_024710165.1 Burkholderiaceae bacterium | reverse complement strand
CACGAAGTTGACGATGCGCTCTACCGGCTCAACCACCGACCCCGCAAGTGCCTCAACTACCGCACTCCCCACGAGGTGTTCATTGGCTTGGAGATTCGTCCGTTACACTGAAATTCGGTGCACTTTGTAGTTGAATCTGCGTATAAAAAAACCAATGGAAATAAGCGCTGATAGCTCTTATTTTGATAGTGAATGGCCAGGAGGCGAACTCCGCCCGCCTGCGGTGCAAGGGGCACGGCCCGGGCCAGCGGCCCCCCCGCTACAGGGGGCCGTGGCGGTGGTGCATCATGCACCCAGTCGGGCCAGCTGGCCCTGCAGGCGTTCCAGGGTGGCGCCGAAGTCGGCCAGGCGCTTCTTTTCCTGGTCGAGCACGGCGGCCGGGGCCTTGGCCACAAAGGCTTCGTTGGACAGCTTGGCGTGGGCCTTGGCCATTTCGCCTTCGATGCGGGCGGCTTCCTTGGACAGGCGGGCCTTTTCGGCGGCCACGTCAATCTCCATGTGCAGGCACAGGCGTGCCTCGCCCGCCATGGCCACGGGGGCGGCCTGCGCAGCCTGGGCCCATTGCGCCTCGTCGTCGAACACCTTGACCTCGCTGAGCTTGGCCAGGGCCTGCAGTACGGGCGCTGCGCCACGCAGAAACTCTGCGTCGCCCACGGCGTACAGTGGCAGGCGCGTGGCGGGCGAGACGCTCATCTCGCCGCGCAGCGTGCGGCAGGCGTCCACCACCGATTTGAGCCGCGCCACATGGGCCTCGGCGGCTTCGTCGATGCGCTCGGGCTGTGCTTGCGGGTAGGCAGCGATGCTGACCGAAGGGCCGCTGCGCCCCGCCACGGGCGCCACCTTCTGCCACAGCTCTTCGGTGATGAAGGGCGTGATGGGGTGCGCCAGGCGCAGGATGGTCTCCAGCGTGCGGATCAGCGTGCGGCGCGTGCCGCGCTGCTGGGCGGCGTCGCCGGTCTGGATTTGCACCTTGGCGATTTCGAGGTACCAGTCGCAGAACTCGTTCCAGACGAAGTCGTAGATCGTGTTGGCGACATTGTCGAGGCGGTAATCGTCAAAGCCCTTGGCCACTTCGGCCTCGACGCGCTGCAGGCGCGAGGCGATCCAGCGGTCGGCCTGGGTGAAGCGCAGGCGGCCGTCGTTGCAACTGCCGCTGCCTTGCTGGGCATCGATGCCGCAGTCCTGGCCCTCGCAGTTCATCAGCACGAAGCGGCTGGCGTTCCAGAGCTTGTTGCAGAAGTTGCGGTAGCCCTCGCAGCGCTTGCTGTCGAAGTTGATGCTGCGGCCCAGGCTGGCCAGCGCCGCGAAGGTGAAGCGCAGCGCATCGGCGCCGTAGGCCGGAATGCCCTCGGGGAACTCTTTTTGCGTGTTCTTGCGCACCTGGGGCGCGGTCTCGGGCTTGCGCAGGCCCTGGGTGCGCTTGTCGAGCAGGGGGTCGAGGGCGATGCCGTCGATCAGGTCCACCGGGTCGAGCACGTTGCCCTCGGACTTGCTCATCTTCTTGCCCTGCGCGTCGCGCACCAGGCCGTGGATGTACACATGCTTGAACGGCACCCGGCCCGTGAAGTGCGTGGTCATCATGATCATCCGGGCCACCCAGAAGAAGATGATGTCGTAGCCCGTCACCAGCACGCTGCTGGGCAGGTAGAGGTTGAAGTCGTCGGTTTCGGCGGTGCCTTGGTTCGGCCAGCCCATGGTGCTGAAGGGTACGAGGGCGGACGAGTACCAGGTGTCCAGCACGTCTTCATCGCGGCGCAGCGTCTTGCCCGGGGCCTTGGCCTGGGCTTCGGCCTCGTCGCGGGCCACGATCACGTCGCCGTCTTCGTCGTACCAGGCCGGGATCTGGTGGCCCCACCACAGCTGGCGGCTGATGCACCAGTCCTGGATGTTGTTCATCCACTGGTTGTAGGTGTTCACCCAGTTCTCGGGCACAAAGGTCACTTCACCGCCGGCCACGGCGTCGATGGCCTTCTGGGCGATGCTCTTGCCCGTGGCATCGCCTTCGCCCACCTTGTTCATGGCGACGAACCACTGGTCGGTCAGCATGGGCTCGATGACCTGGCCGGTGCGGGTGCAGATGGGCACCATGAGCTTGTGCTTCTTCACCTCGACCAGCGCGCCAATGGCTTCCAGGTCGGCCACCACGGCCTTGCGGGCGACGAAGCGGTCCAGCCCACGGTATTTGGCCGGGGCGTTGTCGTTCACCGTGGCTTGCAGCGTCAGCACGCAAATCATGGGCAGCTTGTGGCGCTGGCCCACGGCATAGTCGTTCTGGTCGTGCGCGGGCGTGACCTTGACCACGCCGGTGCCGAATTCGCGGTCCACGTACTCGTCGGCGATCACCGGGATCTGGCGGTCGCACAGCGGCAGGTTGACCATCTGGCCGATCAGGTGCTGGTAGCGCTCATCCTCGGGGTGCACCATCACGGCAACGTCGCCCAGCATGGTTTCGGGGCGGGTGGTGGCCACCACCAGCTGGCCTGAACCGTCGGCCAGCGGGTAGGAAATGTGCCACAGCGAGCCGTCTTTTTCTTCGTTCTCGACTTCCAGGTCGGACACGGCGGACTGGAGTTTGGGGTCCCAGTTGACGAGGCGCTTGCCGCGGTAGATCAGGCCCTGCTGGTACAGGCGCACAAAGGTCTCGGTGACGACCTTGCTGAGCTTGTCGTCCATGGTGAAGTATTCGCGGCTCCAGTCCACGCTGTCGCCCATGCGGCGCATCTGCGTGGTGATGGTGTTGCCCGACTTTTCCTTCCACTCCCACACCTTGGCGACAAAGTTCTTGCGCGCCTCGGGGGGCGTGGGGCCCATGTCGTGGCGGCTGATGCCCTTTTCCTGCAACTGGCGCTCCACCACGATCTGCGTGGCGATGCCCGCGTGGTCGGTGCCCGGCACCCAGACTGTGTTGTGCCCGCGCATGCGGTGGTAGCGCGTGAGGCTGTCCATGATGGTCTGGTTGAACGCATGGCCCATGTGCAGCGTGCCGGTCACGTTGGGTGGCGGCAGCTGGATGGAAAACGCCGGTTCGCCTGCCTGGGCCTTGCCGGTGCCCCGGAATCCGGCCGTGCCGTAGCCCCGGGCTTCCCATTCGGGGCCCCAGTGGGCTTCCAGTGTGGCGGGTTCAAAAGACTTGGTCAGGCTGTTGAGGCTGGGTTGTTCAAGCGTGTTGCTCATGGCAATGAAAAACGGCATCCCGCAGGATGCCGTTGAGACAAGGGTGTGGAGGGTAGGTGAATTTTATCGCTGCCGAGATGCGTTCTTCTGGGATGGTAGCGCCTTTGGTGTGTGTGGGGTCACGCGGCGTCTTCGTTTCGGATCGTATCCCGATGGCTGCGCTTACTTCTTGAGGTACATGTCCAGGCGCTGGGCAGCATTCTTCAGATGGTTTTCCGCAGCCCGTGCAGCGGCGTCGGGGTCGCCCGCCTTGATGGCGTTGAAGATGGCCTCGTGCTCTTCTTGCACTGCTTCGATCATGTCCATGTGGCGTGAGCGTGTGTTGGTGCGGGCCTGGCGGATCACGCGGCGTGCGCCTTGCTCCAGGTGGGAGCTTAAAGCGATGAAATGCGGGTTGTGTGTGGCCTCGACAATGGCTTGGTGAAAAGCGAAGTCCTGCTCATCTCCCAGCCGGTCGTTCGCGATCTCGTACTCCATGCCAATCAGCGCGCGGCGAATCATTTTCAGGTCCTCGGGTGTGCGGCGCATAGCTGACAGTCTCGTGGCGGCCACCTCGACAGTGACGATCAACTCCATCACCAGCGCCAGGCTGTCGCGCTCTTCGATGGCCACGTCCTGCATGCGAAATGACTGGCGCTGGTCGCGTTCGAGTACGTAGGCACCGCTGCCGCGCCGTGTCTCGATGATTCCGTCGGACTTGAGCTGCGAGAGTGCTTCGCGAACCACAGAACGGCTCACACCGAATAACTCACACAGCTCCCGCTCGCTTGGCAACCGTTCGCCTGGCTGCCGCTCCCCACGCTGAACCTGCGCGTTGATGGTGGCGGCAATTTCATCGGGAAGGTGTCGCCCGCTCTCTATTGCGGCGTGCCTGTGATCACCCAGTGCGGTCATGGAAGTCAGCGTCATGGGGATGTCTCCACATCAGAAAGTTGTCAGACATATTAAATGGGTTCTCCATTTTTGTCTTTGCCATATTTTTTACAGGTAAGCAACGGGATTGATCGGGTAATTTCTTTGAGTTGGTAGATACCCTAGGTTTGAAATTTCTTGCTTGACTTAAAGATGTCAGACCAATAATATTTGTGGACTGACTTATAAAAATGATGTCAGACATCTAAGCGGAATGCCGCTGGATAGGCCGGTGGCAGCTTCTTGTGATGGAAACCTGGAGACCCTCATGTCCAAAATGCTGAATCCCAAAAGCATCGTGTTCGCGTCCTTGTTGGTGGTTGGTGTCAGTTCTCAGGCCGCGCCGCTGAAGATCGGGCTGGTTGAAACCTTGTCGGGGCCGCAGGCGTCCACCGGACTGATGTTCAAGGTCGCCACGCGCTACGTGATCGACCAGATCAACGCTGGCGGCGGCTGGAACGGCGAGCCAGTACAGCTCGTCGAGTACGACAACCAGGGCGGCCCAGCAGGTGCGTCGGACAAAGTCAAGGCGGCGCTAGCCGATGGCGTGCAGCTCATCGTTCAGGGTTCCTCGTCGGCTGTGAGTGGCCAGATCACCGAGGACGTGCGCAAGTTCAACCTGCGGAATCAGGGCAAGGAGGTCGTGTTTCTCAACGTTGGTGGCGAGGCACTCGAGCTGACGGGCGAGAAGTGCCATTTCCACCACTTCCGCTTCAACACCAACGCCCAGGTGCGCGTGAAGGCGCTGGTGTCGGCCATGAAGCAGGACAACGCTCTGGGCACCAAGGTCTATTCCATCAACCAGAACTACTCCTGGGGCCAGGATATGGAAGCCGCCATCGTGTCCAACGCCACGGCGGGCGGCTACCAGGTGGTTGAGAAGACGCTGCACGACACTAACAAGATCCAGGACTTCGCGCCCTACGTGAACAAGATCGCCGCCTCGAAGGCCGACACGGTGATCACTGGCAACTGGTCCAACGATTTGCTGCTGATGATGAAGGCTTCGAAGGCCGCCGGCCTGACGGCGCGCTTTGGCACCGCCTTCCTCGACCAGCCAGGCAACATTGCCAACGCGGGCGACGCCGCGCTGGGCCACTATGTGGCGCACACATTCAACGCCGACGCCAATGGCAAGGACAGCGAGGTGTTCGCCGAGGACTACAAGTCCAAGACGGGCCACAACCCGGTTTACATCGAAGGCCAGACCGTGTTTGGTCTGCAGATGGTGGCGTCTGTCCTCAAGGGGGTGAAAGCCCAGGACGGCAAGCTCAACGTCAATGCCTTTGCCAAGGCGCTGGAGACGGCCAAGTTCAAGACGCCGTTGGGCGAGTCGGCCATGCGTGCGGATGACCACCAGATCTTGCTGCCGATTGTGGTGTCTAAGGTCAGCAAAGACGCCAAGTTCAAGGCCGATAACACGCCCATGGGCTTTCAGACGGTGAAGCTGTTCAGCGCCTCGGAGGCTGCCGCCCCCGTCCAGGCGAGCTGCAAGATGCAGCGCCCCGGCTAAGCGCTGCCTGAGGGTAGCCAGGCTGCTGTGCCCGGGCTGCCCCTTCTCTTTCTCATCCGTTCTTCTCCCCGTGGAGCCACAGGGCTCAGCCGCTGCATGCGCGCTTGAAAAAAAGGAAAACTCTCATGGAGAACCTGATCGCTTCGCTGCTTAATGGCGTGATCTACGGTTTGTTGCTGTTCATGGTATCGGCCGGCCTGACACTCATCTTCGGGATGATGGGTGTGCTGAACTTTGCCCACGCGTCGTTTTACATGCTAGGCGCCTACTTTGCCTATGCGCTTCAAGACAGCCTGGGCTTCTGGGGCGCGCTGGCGGCCTCGCCCATCCTGGTGGGCCTGGTTGGAGTGGTGGTGGAAAAATACTTCCTACGCCGCGTGCACCACCACGGGCACGCGCATGAGCTGCTGCTCACCTTCGGGCTGTCGTTCATCATCGCCGAGCTCATCAAGCTGTTCTTCGGCAACTTCCCGGTGGACTACCGCATCCCGGCGAGCATGGACTTTGCGCTATTCCGCCTGGGCGCCACTAAGAGCTGCTAACAAAACATAGGCAGATTGCGAACGCAGATGACGCAGCATGCCAGGCAAAGCAGTGCCAAATGAATGTCGATGCGGCGCTCGAAGCGGGTGCGCAGCTTGCCAAAGGCCGCCAGCCAGGCATGGGTGC
>JANJVG010000208.1 GCA_024710165.1 Burkholderiaceae bacterium | reverse complement strand
CACCAGATCGTTGAAGTCCGGAATGATGTTGTTCACCGGGCAGCCGTTGTTGCAGAACGGCGTGCCGCAGTCCATGCAGCGCGCGGCCTGCACGCGGGCCTGGGCATCATCGAGGCCGATGACGAATTCGCGGTAGTTCTTGAGGCGCTCGGGCACGCTTTTGTAGCCCTCTTCGATGCGCCCGTATTCCATGAAGCCTGTGGTCTTTCCCATGTCTGTTTCCTTGTGAATCTGTGCCTGGCGTACGGCGGCCTTACTTGGCCGCTACCGCTACTTTTTCAGGAGCTGCTACCGCAGGTGTAGCGGCTTCTTCAAGCACTTTTCGTTCATACATTTCAGACAGGGCGCGCTTGTACTCGGTCGGGAACACCTTGACGAACTTGCTGCGCGACGCGGCCCATTTGTCCAGCAGATCACGGGCGCGGCGCGAGCCTGTCCAGCGGTTGTGGTCTTCCAGCAGCTTCTTGAGCTGGGCTTCGTCGGTCTGGTCGCGGTGCCAGGTGGCACGCGGAACGGTGGCCATCTGCTCGTCGCTCGGCAGGATGCGTTCGAGCGTCACCATGGCCATGTTGCAGCGCGAATCGAACTGACCGTCTTCGTCGTAGACATAGGCCACGCCGCCGCTCATGCCGGCGGCGAAGTTGCGCCCGGTCTTGCCAAGCACCACCACGGTGCCGCCCGTCATGTACTCGCAGCCGTGGTCGCCCGTGCCTTCCACCACCGCCGTGGCACCCGACAGGCGCACGGCGAAGCGCTCGCCGGCCACGCCGCTGAAGAAGGCCTCGCCACTGGTGGCGCCGTACATCACGGTGTTGCCCACGATGGTGTTGCGCACGGCCTCGCCACGGAAGTCCAGGCTGGGGCGTACCACCACGCGGCCGCCCGAGAGGCCCTTGCCGGTGTAGTCGTTGGCGTCACCGATCAGGTACAGCGTAATGCCGCGCGTGAGGAAGGCGCCGAAGGACTGGCCGCCGGTGCCTTCCAACTGGATGCGGATCGTGTCGTCCGGCAGGCCGTCGGGATGCACGCGGGTGACCGCGCCCGACAGCATGGCGCCGACCGAGCGGTTGACGTTGCGTGCCACCTCGATGAACTGCACGCGCTCGCCATTCTCGATGGCAGGACGCGAGCGCTCGATGAGCTTGCGGTCCAGCGTGTGCTCGATGTTGTGGTCCTGCACATCCACATGGAAGCGCGGTACATCGGCGGGCACGTTGGGCTGGGCGAACAAACGGCTGAAGTCCAGGCCACGGGCCTTCCAGTGTTCCAGGCCCTGGCGCATGTCGAGCAGGTCGGTGCGGCCGATCAGCTCGTCGAATTTGCGGATGCCCAGCTGGGCCATGATCTGGCGCACTTCTTCGGCGATGAAGAAGAAGTAGTTCACCACGTGTTCGGGCTTGCCCGAGAACTTGGCGCGCAACTCGGGGTCTTGCGTGGCCACGCCCACCGGGCAGGTGTTCAGGTGGCACTTGCGCATCATGATGCAGCCCTCGACCACCAGCGGCGCCGTGGCAAAGCCAAACTCGTCGGCGCCCAGCAGCGCGCCGATGGCGACGTCTCGGCCGGTCTTCATCTGGCCGTCGGCCTGCACGCGGATGCGGCCGCGCAGGCGGTTGAGCACCAGGGTCTGCTGGGTTTCGGCCAGGCCGATTTCCCAGGGACCGCCAGCGTGCTTGATGGACGACCAGGGCGAGGCACCCGTGCCGCCATCATGGCCCGCGATCACGACGTGGTCGCTCTTGCACTTGGCTACGCCAGCCGCGATGGTGCCCACGCCCACTTCGGACACGAGCTTTACCGAGATGTCGGCGTGCGGCGCGACGTTCTTCAGGTCGTGGATGAGCTGTGCCAGGTCTTCGATGGAGTAGATGTCGTGGTGCGGCGGAGGCGAGATGAGGCCCACGCCGGGCACGCTGTGGCGCAGCTTGCCGATGTAGTTGGACACCTTGCCGCCGGGCAGCTGGCCGCCTTCGCCGGGCTTGGCGCCCTGGGCCATCTTGATCTGGATCTGGTCGGCCGACGACAGGTACTCGGCCGTGACGCCGAATCGCCCTGAAGCCACCTGCTTGATGCGGCTGCGCAGGGAGTCCCCATCACGCAGGGGCATATCCACCTCGACGTTCTCGGCGCCGATCACGCTCTTGAGGCTGTCGCCCTGTTTGATCGGGATGCCCTTGAGTTCGTTGCGGTAGCGCGCGGCATCTTCACCGCCCTCGCCGGTGTTGCTCTTGCCGCCGATGCGGTTCATGGCCACGGCCAGCGTGGCGTGCGCCTCGGTGGAGATCGAACCCAGCGACATCGCGCCGGTGGCAAAGCGCTTGACGATTTCCTTGGCGGGCTCGACCTCTTCCACGGGGATGGCCTTGGCGGGGTCGAACTTGAACTCGAACAGGCCACGCAACGTCATGTGGCGCTTGCTCTGGTCGTTGATGAGCTGCGCATATTCCTTGTAGGTGCTCCAGTTGTTGGAACGCGTGGAGTGCTGCAGCTTGGCAATGACGTCGGGCGTCCACATGTGCTCTTCACCGCGTGCGCGCCAAGCGTATTCACCGCCGGTGTCGAGCATATTGGCGAGCACCGGGTCGTCGCCAAAGGCGGCCTTGTGCATGCGGATGGCTTCCTCCGCGATTTCGAACACACCGATGCCTTCCACGCGGCTGGCCGTGCCCGTGAAGTACTTTCCGACGGTTTCACTGTTCAGCCCGATGGCCTCGAACAGCTGGGCGCCGCAGTAGCTCATGTAGGTGCTCACGCCCATCTTGGACATGATCTTCGACAGGCCCTTGCCAATGGCCTTGACGTAGTTGTAAATGGCCTTGTCGATGGACAGATCGCCGCCCAGTTCCTTGTGCATGTCGGCCAGGGTTTCCATGGCCAGGTAGGGGTGCACGGCCTCGGCGCCATAGCCCGCGAGTACGGCGAAGTGGTGCACTTCGCGGGCGGTGCCCGTTTCCACCACCAGGCCGGCGGTGGTGCGCAGGCCCTCACGCACCAGGTGCTGATGGATGCTGGAGAGCGCCAGCAGTGCAGGGATGGCCACCTGCGTGGCACTCACGCCCCGGTCGCTGATGATCAGGATGTTGGAGCCACCCTTGATGGCGTCCACAGCCTGTGCACAAAGCGAGGCCAGCTTGGCCTCGACGCCTTCGCGGCCCCAGGCCAGCGGGTAGGTGATGTCGATGGTGGCGCTATGGAACTTGCCCTGGGTGTGGCGGGCGATGTCGCGCAGCTTGGCCATGTCGGCAAAGTCGAGCACGGGCTGACTCACTTCCAGGCGCATGGGCGGGTTGACCTGGTTGATGTCCAGCAGGTTCGGCTTGGGGCCGATGAAGCTGTTGAGCGACATCACGATGGCCTCGCGGATCGGGTCGATCGGCGGGTTCGTCACCTGGGCGAACAGCTGCTTGAAGTAGTTGTACAGCGGCTTGTTGCGGCCCGAGAGCACGGCCAGCGGGCTGTCGTTACCCATCGAGCCGATGCCTTCCTCGCCGTTCTTGGCCATGGGCGCCATCAGGAACTTGATGTCTTCCTGCGTGTAGCCGAAGGCCTGCTGGCGGTCGAGCAGCGGCAGGCCGGCGGCGGCGGGCGTGGCGGCGGCCTCACCCGTCTCGATGCTGTCGAGCTTGATGCGCAGATTCTCGATCCACTGCTTGTAGGGCTTGGTGTTGACGACGTTGGCCTTGAGTTCGTCGTCCTCGATCAGGCGGCCCTGCTCCAGGTCGATGAGGAACATCTTGCCGGGCTGCAGGCGCCACTTGCGCACGATCTTGTTTTCGGGGATGGGCAACACGCCCGACTCAGAGCCCATGATGACGAGGTCGTCGTCAGTGATGCAGTAGCGCGAGGGGCGCAGGCCGTTGCGGTCCAGCGTGGCGCCGATCTGGCGGCCGTCGGTGAACACGATGGAAGCCGGGCCGTCCCAGGGCTCCAGCATGGCAGCGTGGTATTCATAGAACGCGCGGCGGCGCTCGTCCATGGTGGTGTGCTGCTCCCAGGGCTCGGGGATCATCATCATCACGGCCTGGCTGATGGGGTAACCGGCCATGGTCAGCAGTTCGAGGCAGTTGTCGAACGTGGCGGTGTCGGATTGGTCGGCAAAGCTGATGGGGTAGAGCTTTTGCAGGTCAGCCGCGAGCACGGGCGACGCCATCACGCCTTCGCGGGCCTTCATCCAGTTGTAGTTGCCCTTGACGGTGTTGATCTCGCCGTTGTGCGCCACATAGCGGTAGGGGTGGGCCAGCGGCCACTCGGGGAAGGTGTTGGTGGAAAAGCGCTGGTGCACGAGGCCCACGGCTGAAACGCAGCGCTCGTCCTGCAGGTCGAGGTAATAGGTGCCCACCTGGTCGGCCAGCAGCAGGCCCTTGTAGACCACAGTGCGGCTGCTCATGCTGGGAACGTAGTATTCCTTGCTGTGCTTGAGGCCCAGCGCCTGGATGGCAGCGCTGGCGGTCTTGCGGATCACGTAGAGCTTGCGTTCCAGCGCGTCCTGCACGATCACGTCGTTGCCACGGCCAATGAAGACCTGGCGCAGGATGGGCTCCTTGGTGCGCACGGTGGGCGACATGGGCATGTCGCGGTTCACCGGCACATCGCGCCAACCCAGCAGCACCTGGCCCTCGGCCTTGATGGCGCGCTCCA
Source organism: Burkholderiaceae bacterium (assembly GCA_024710165.1). Classification (GTDB taxonomy): domain Bacteria; phylum Pseudomonadota; class Gammaproteobacteria; order Burkholderiales; family Burkholderiaceae_C; genus Simplicispira. The sequence goes on along the minus strand of JANJVG010000208.1, from coordinate 25,500 downwards.
TCTCCTGCTCACAGGCCAGACGGGAGGCATGTTCCTTGGGCAAGAAGATCATGCCCACGCCGTATTCACCGGCGGGCGGCAGCGCCACGCCCTGCTTGGCCATCTCTTCGCGGTAGAGCGCATCGGGGATCTGGATCAGGATGCCCGCGCCATCGCCCATCAGCTTGTCGGCACCCACGGCGCCGCGGTGGTCGATGTTCTCCAGGATCTTGAGCGCCTGCGTCACGATGTCGTGCCGCTTGACGCCCTTGATGTGCGCCACAAAACCCAGCCCGCAGGCGTCATGTTCGTTGGCGGTCGAATACAAACCGTGTTGCTTCAGATGCTCTATCTCGGCGGCCGTGGTCATGGCTCTTTCCTCATTCATTGCGCAGGGAGTGCAAGATTAGTGCATTGCAGCAATCGTTGGCAAGAAAAATAATTGGGGTCAGAGTCTTATTAAAGCGCTGAAAACGATGTATTTTAAAAATTGGGGACACATCGAAAACAGTAGCATTCAGCCATTGCTGATATTAGGCTCAGGCCACAATCAATCGGTATTTTTCTGCGCGGCCACAGGCCTTCCGGCTTTGGCTCTGGAAACACGGCGCTCCAGTTTTTTTTGCAGATCACCGATGAATTCGGGCTCGCCCAGGGCCCAGCCGCGCAAGGTGGCGTCGGTCAGGCGGGTCTGCTGGTCGGCAGCCACCCCCGCCTGTACCAGCTCGGCATAGGCCGCCTCACGGGCAAAGGGCGTGTTGCCCAGCGCCCAATACAGCGCGTGCGGCGTGACCAGCCGGTCGCTGCGCAGCCCCAGATAGTGGGCATGGCTGGACCAGGCCCAATCCCCCGGACGCACCACCATGCCGGCACGCACCGGATTGAGGTCGATGTAGACCATGCAGGCCAGCAGGTAACGCTCGGACTGGATGAGCGTGGAGCGGTAGCGCCCCTCCCACAGCGTGCCTGAGCGGCCATGGCGCTGGTTGAAAGCGCGCACATAGCTACGCCCGACGGCCTGCATCATGCGCGGCAGCGACTCTGCCGCGGTAGGCGTGGCCAGTAGATGGAAGTGGTTGCCCATCAGCACATACGCATGAACGGCCACGCCATGGGTGCGGGCGCACTCGGTCAGCAGCGCCAGCATGGTTTCGTAGTCGTGCCGGTCGATAAAAATCGGCTGGCGATTGTTACCGCGCTGGATCACGTGGTGCGGATATCCGGCAAGGGTCAGACGGGGCAGTCGAGCCATGGCAAGCGTGGTTGGCAGAGAAACGGCAGATGGTAGGGCTGGATTATTGATGGCCTGGGCCGCATTTCCCACCCGGCATGGTTTGGAGGCACAATTTGCCGTACATCACCTTCTCAAGAAAGCACGCCATGCATCTCCCCCCGCTCATCCTGGCCTTGGCCGCAGCTGCCGCACTGACCGCCTGCGGTGGCGGTGGCCCCGATGGTTACTACAACCAGATGACGCGCGACCAGCAGCGTGCCGCCGCCCGGGACGCGGACACCGCAGCCCGCGTGAAAGCCGCCATCATGGCAGATGTGCGCATCACCGGTCGCGCAAGCATCACCGTGAGCGTTGTTGACGGCGTGGCCGAGCTTCGGGGCGAAGCCCGTGGTCCCCACGAGCAAACGCTTGCCAATGAAATTGCCCGCCACACCCCCGGCGTACGCCGGGTCATCAGTCACCTGATGGTGAACTGACCTTCTTGCGCCCCAGCCGGGCTGCCGGGCCAGCCGTCTGCGGCGGTCCTGAAACGGTGCGACAGCACCTGCTCCAGGCCGAACTTGCTCAGAAGGGCCTGCAGTCGATCGGCAGCACTGCGCTTTTTTTGCCCTGTGAAACGGGCGATGATCAGTTCGTTTTTCATGCTGTGCTCCCAGCCCACCAGCTCGGTCACGGTGACCTGGTAGCCGCTGGCCTCCAGGTGCAGGCAGCGCAGCACGTTGGTGATCTGGCTACCCAGTTCGCGCGTGTGCAAGGGGTGGCGCCACAGTTCCGCCAACGGTGTGCGTGCGAGTTGCAAGGCCTTGCCCTGGCGCAGACAGGCCGCCACTTCGGCCTGGCAACAGGGAACGATGACCATCGCCCGGGCCTGCTTGCGCAAGCCGAAGGCAATGGCATCGTCGGTTGCGGTGTCGCAGGCATGCAGGGCGGTCACGATGTCGATACGCGCTGGCATCTCGCGCACCTCTGCCGATTCAGCCACTGACAGGTTCAGGAACGACATGCGCTCAAATCCCAGCCGCGCGGCCAGCGCCCGCGACTTCTCCACCAGTTCGGCCCGCGTCTCGATGCCGTAGATATACCCGCGCCCCAGGGCCTTGAAGTACAGGTCGTAAAGGATGAACCCCAGGTAGGACTTGCCCGCACCATGGTCGGCCAGGGTGGGAGCATGGCCGTTGGCCGACAGCTCCTGCAGCAGCGGCTCGATGAACTGGAACAGGTGGTACACCTGCTTGAGCTTTCGACGCGAGTCCTGGTTCAGGCGCCCTTCGCGGGTGAGGATGTGCAGCTCCTGGAGAAGCTCGACGCTCTGGCCCGGGCGCAGTTCGTCTGCCAGGGGGTGGGTTGGCGAAGCCCCGGCGGGTGCAGGCAAGACGCTCTTGCTACCGTTGTTTCTGGTTTTTTTCATGTGGACAGCTTGCCATGCCCGGCACGGGGGCCCACTTGCAGTGCCGCCCATCCCTCGGCACCGAGGCGCTCCATGGTGCGCATGTTGTTTTCGAATATGGCCTCGGCGTGCGGAAACGCTTTCACCGCACGATCAATGCTGTCTTCACGCAGCAAATGCAGGGTGGGATACGGTGAGCGGTTGGTGCAATGGGTGACGGCCTCTGGCGGCGCATCCGCAAACTGGTACTGCGGGTGCAGGCTGGCGATCTGGAAAACACCTTCGTAGCCGGACTTGGCGAGCAAACGGTTGGCGTGGGCCAGAAAGTCATTGAATTCCAGAAAATCCTGAAGCCCGTCGGGCACGATGAACAGCGTGGTGTCTCGCGTGGCGGCATCGATGTCGGCCAGCGCATCAAGCTCCTGCCGGAGATCGGCCAGCAGATCCTTGAAGCCGATGTTGCGGGTGACCGCGTAATGCACCTGATTTTTGACATCCACCGACTTGGCAAAGGGGCACAAATTCAGGCCGATCACCGCACGGCGAAGCCAGCGCAGGGTGTCTTCGATCACTACGGCGTCAGAGGGTTCGACCGAATGGTTCATAGGAAACGGCTGGGCTGAGCGAGCACCAGTTTGGCCAGTTCATCCATCAGGCTGTAATCGATGCCCTCGGCCGGCCAGCGGGTGGTGACCAGCCCGAAGCCGTCGATATTTGCCTCCAGGTTTTCCATCACGGCAGCCTTTTCGCCCTGCAATGCAGCGGCCTGCGATTTCAACTGATCGAGAAAACTCACAGCCCCTCCGGCGCCAGATCAAAGCAGTCCATTCTACTGACCTGGCTTGCGGCCACGCTGCGCTCACACCAGCCACTGGCGGCCGGTCAGGCGCTCGTGTTCCCGCACCGCGTAGCGGTCCGTCATGCCGGCAATAAAGTCTGCAACCACCCGGGCACAACGCCGTGCATCGCCTGCCCCCCTCGCCCGGGCCGCAAAATTGGGTTTCATTTCCTGCGGGCACTCCAGGTACAGGGCAAAAAGCTCGCGTACCACCTGTTTGGCCTGGTCCGTGGTGTGCACCACACGGCTGTGCCGGTACAGGTTGTGAAACAAAAACCGCTTGAGCACCATCGATTCAGTGCGCATCGTAGGGCTGAACTGCACGAGCGCGGGCAAGGTACGCACCTCGTCCACATGGCGGGGCCGGGCCTGAGCGAGTGCATCCTTCGTCGCCTCGATCACGTCATACACCTGCGCACTCAGCATGCGGCGGATGGCGTCGTACAGCAGGCGCCGATGGTTTTGCGCATCATGGAGCTGCGGATACTCCGCCAGGGCCTGCGCACGATAACGCTCAAACAGGGGCACCTCGCGCAACTGTTCCAGGGTGATCAGGCCCGAGCGCACACCATCGTCAATGTCATGCGCGTTGTAGGCAATTTCGTCCGCCAGGTTGCACAACTGGGCTTCCAGGCTGGGCTGCTGGCGCAGCAGAAACCGCTGGCCCACCCCGCCGGGCTCTGAAGCCTCCAACTGCTCGGCGTGCTCGCGCGAACAGTGCTTGAGGATGCCCTCGCGTGTCTCAAAGGTCAGATTGAGCCCATCAAAATGCGGATAGCGCAACTCCAGCACATCCACGACCCGCAAACTCTGCAGGTTGTGCTCAAACCCTCCCAACTCCGCCATGCAGGCGTTCAGTGCATCCTGCCCCGCGTGCCCGAAGGGTGTGTGTCCCAGGTCATGCGCCAGCGATATCGCCTCAACCAGGTCTTCGTTGATGCCCAGCGAGCGAGCGATAGAGCGCCCCAGCTGAGCCACTTCGAGGGAGTGCGTAAGCCGCGTGCGAAACAGATCGCCCTCGTGGTTCAGAAACACCTGCGTTTTGTAGACGAGCCGCCGAAATGCAGTGGAATGCACGATGCGGTCGCGATCGCGCTGGTGGTCGCTGCGCGTGGGCGCGGGGGCTTCCGGGTACCGCCGCCCCCGGGTGTACGCCGGGTGGCAGGCGTAGGAAGCCCAAACAGTTTCATGCATCAAATAGGCCTCTAGCCTTTGATATATAAGCGCTGAAAGCTATTATAAAAATAGCAACTTCACTGGCAGCAGGTATCAATCACTTCCCTCACCATGGCATCCGGCGCGGCGCGCAGCGCAGCCCGCCCGGGGCCATCAATCACCACAAAGCGAATGGCACCGGCATCGGCTTTCTTGTCCAGTCGCATCAGCTCAAGGTAACGTCCGGCATTGTCTGCCGCATCCAGCACGGGCCCGCGCAGCGGCAGGCCGGCGCGCTGCACCAGCGCCCGCAAACGGACTACGAACGCGGCATCCACCAGGCCCAGCCGCTGCGACAGCTCGGCAGCCATCACCATGCCCGCCCCGACGCCCTCACCATGGAGCCACACGCCGTAGCCCATACCGGCCTCGATGGCATGGCCAAACGTGTGCCCAAAATTCAAGATCGCACGCAAGCCTGATTCGCGCTCGTCCTGGCCCACCACCCAGGCCTTGATCTCGCAACACCGGCGCACCGCATGGGCCAAGGCCGCCTTGTCACGCGCCAGCAAAGCATCCATGGACTCTTCGAGCCACTCCATGAAGGCCATGTCGGCAATCGGCCCATATTTGATCACCTCTGCCAGCCCAGCCGAAAGCTCGCGCTGCGGCAGGGTATCGAGGGTGGACAGATCGCACACCACCAGCTGCGGCTGATAAAACGCGCCAATCATGTTCTTGCCCATCGGGTGGTTGATGCCGGTTTTGCCGCCCACCGATGAATCCACCTGCGCCAGAAGCGTCGTGGGCACCTGCACAAACGGTACGCCGCGCATATAGGTGGCGGCAGCAAAACCGGTCATATCGCCCACGACACCACCGCCCAGTGCGAACAGCACGGTTTTGCGGTCGCAGCCGTGCTGCAGCAGGGCATCAAAAATCAGGTTGAGGGTCTGCCACGTTTTGTGCTCTTCGCCGTCGGGCAGGACGACAGTGTGAACCTGGGCGTACTTGTCTGCCAAAGCACCTTGCAGGCATTGCGCGTACAAGGGGGCCACCGTGGTGTTGGTGACGATGAGGGCGGTGGTAGCCGCGGGAAGGCTGTTGTAGAGATCGCTAAAGCCTATCAGCGCAGCCCGAATTTTGATCAGGTAGCTGCGGTCTGCCAAGTCAATGTCAACAGTTTGAAGATCCGAATAATGCAGGCTCAAGGTACGCAGTCCAGATGTTTTTGTTGTCTGCTCGAAGCGGGAAAGCGAGCGCTGAGGTGAATTAACAAGAGTTATAGGGACAAAGTGTAGAGCAGGTTGCCCAGCCGAGTTGGCTTTACGGGTGACTCATAGCAACTTGGAGCAGCTATGAGCGCTGCAAATCACTGGCGTCGTTCATTGAGCCTGAACCAAAGGAAAAACCACGGTAATCAGCGCCTGCCATGAGCAAACACAAAAAAACAGGCCTGACCGGGCGCACATTGCCAACGAACAGATCTATTAGAGGTGTTACACCAATCGCAATTATCGAGTAAACACAATCAATTCAGGACCAAAAACGATTCCATTATTCATCAAGATGATGGCTTAACGTATGGCAGCAAAAGACCATGCCTGCTATCACACACCAAGCCACACCTTTTTCTGACTCGAATCAGTAACAGACACTATGGAATCACTGCGCTAAAAGCGGTCACAGTGCCCGTTTTGACTGTTTTCACTTCAATGCGAACGGAATCACCCGAAGCGCAGTCCTTCAACGCCACCGGATAATTGATCGGCAGCAAGGTATTAGGAACTTCAGCCGCCCCCCCTGCGGCAATGGAACAGTTAAGTTGATTGCTCGAAGTGCCGTCGACAGCCACTGCGGTAAGCTTGGTCCCTGTCGGCATGCTGTTGCCATTGGCATCAGCCACCCGGAAAGTCACACCACCCGTCGAAGCATTCACTGCCGACACGACGGCACCGCTGCTCGCAAAAATAATGGTGCTTTGCTTACGGACGTCGGCGGCTCCCCATACGCCATCACCTGCACAACCTGCACCCGCAACGCATGGGTCCACTGATGCACGCGGCACCTGAAATTCTCCAGTGTCGTAGAAACCATTGGCTCCATTTACTTCAGCGCCGTTGTCATCGCGAAATGCACGGCCCAAGTCAGTGAAACTATCCGTCGCCATGCCATAGACATTGTTGCCATCAACGTCCACAAAATCTTCTTCACCCTCGACATACGCCAGCACCGACACACGCCCATTCACTGGCCGGGTGCCTTGGCTGCGGATTTTGACTGTGCAGGAGGATGTGGGAATTGCTGGCGAATTGGCCGTGGCCGGCGTCACCGGCGGCACAAAGCACACTGCAGGCATCATGACCCCCGACTCGGTAACAAAATTCACTTGGGTTCCAGGAGGAACCGGATTACCTTGCCGATCAGCCAAGGAGAGCGTGGCATAAGCTTCATCGCCATCAAAACTCAAGCCCTCGATACTGAGTTTGTCAAAAGCCAAGCTCAGCGATCGCTGAACGGGCCGACCCGACGCCACAGTAAGCAGATTGGAGTTTGAAAACACGTTGGTCGGCTGATCGTTGGCGTCCAGCAACGTGGCACGCACATTCAACGACGTCGGCACAGTGCCCGAATACACGGCAGCAGACACCAAGCCTTGACTATCCGAGGTCAGATCCACGGAATTGATGCTCCCCACTTTATCAAGACTCACGCCTGTGGAAGAGTTGCTGAGCGAAAGGCGCAATTTCTTGTTTTGCAACGGGTTCCCGTTCGAATCGACCACCTTGAACACTACTTGCGCCTGGGTGGTACCCACCGATTCACGCAGATAAATCAGTTGTGGCATCGCGCTAACAAACTGCACGTTGGTCGCAACAGAGGGCAACACCTTAAGAATATTGAACACGGATGGGGCGCCCGCAGCGGCTGCGCTGATCGTCACATTGGTGCCGGCACAGTTTGCAACACTTGCCGTATAGGTTGTATTGGCCGCTCCGGTGCCGTCTGTATTAACAACCGCCGGATTGACCACGCCACAACTGGCATTGAATGTCACCTGCACCGGGACGTCCGTCGCAAGCACGCCATTCACATTGGCCTTGACAGAGATAGGCCGATTACCGAAAGCCGCAAGATCACCCGCGCCAAGATCAAGTCCGGTCAACGAAATATTGGCACCACCAACCTGATAGTCGAGCAATGCCGATACCACTGTATTTTCAATGAATCCACTCGCTGTCGTGCCTGCCAATGTTGATACGCCACTGAGGGTGCCTGCTCCGTTCACATTGAGAGCGGCAAGAGTTACCTTGATGGTGGCAACACCCTGATCAACACCCTGATCATTTGTCAGTTGGGAAGCTCCCTCAGGAAAAGCCACCCGTGCCGGGTCTCCGCTGATATCAATGCGCTTGTTGACCACAGGGGTTCCATCGGTAAACTGGAGCGAAGCGCGCACGGTCGTTAAACCGGTTGCGGCAATCGATGTGGTGGGCTTACCGGAAGCGTCCCGAAGTTCCAGACGAAGTGCTGGCGGGTCCGCGCGATAAGCCAAAACATCCGAGAACGAATACCCATACTGCGCGACATTCGAACTGCAAGTGGGATCACATGTCGTGCCTTCGAATTTGGCAAAGAGAAAAATGCTGCCATACCGATCCAATGTGGAACGCAAAATTTTTATGGTTGCCTTCCCGTCTTTGTCCGTTGTAGCTTTCACGCCGTCGGGAAAGACTACGAGGTCATCACCAGCACTATTAAAAACCGTAACAATCTGGCCCGCCAAGGGCTTTCCAGCCTTGGTAGTCAGGGTTGCCACCAACACACTTCCGCCACCTGCCGCAATCGACTCGACGCTAGAGTCATTGGGATTTTTAAGCACCATGGTGAGAATGGTATCCAATGATCCGATCACACCGGTTCCACCACCGGTGCTTCCGCCAGATGCTCCCGGGTCGCCCCCACCCCCACCGCAGGCTGTCAGCACTGCGAAGAGTGGTACCAAAAATAATTTGCAGATTTTTATCATTTCTGATCTCTTGTAGAAAATTCATTCAACGAGCAGCGCTGCGCTCCGAAACAACCTTCGGGGTAATAAAAATCAGCATTTCCTGCTTATTAGATTGCTTTGTTCTTGTTTTGAACAGATTGCCTACCCCAGGCAAATCTCCAAAGAAGGGGACTTTGCCCTCGGCCTCGTCTTCAAAAAGCTCGAAAATACCACCGATCACAACCGTCCCGCCATTCTCTACAAGAACCTGCGTCTTGATGCGTTTGGTATTGATTGCACGCACGTTGTTCAATATCTCTCCAGGGCTGTCTTTATTGACATCCAAGTCGAGAATAATGTTCCCTTCGGGGGTGATTTGCGGCAGAACCTCCAGTTTGAGCACTGCCTTCTTGAAGGCAACGACTGTTCCGCCATTGGGTGCCGTGACTGGATAAGGAAACTCCGTGCCCTGCTCAATCGATGCCTTGGTTTGATCGGCCGTCACTACCCGAGGACTGGAAACAACTTTACCTTTTCCATCTGCTTCCATTGCCGAAATTTCCAGATTCAAAAATCGGTTGGCTGCGGAATTAAAGATTGAAATCGCGAAACTCGACGGATCGTAGCCACCCTGCCCTTGCGCTGGCAGGTTCACAAAAGTACCCAGTGTATTTACCCCTCCGCCAGCACCCGAGGTAGCCACAGCATTGCTGTAGTTCGTGCCAAAGCCGATCCTGTTGCCACCCCCTAGAGAGTAGCCGCCATCGCCGCCGCGATTGGCCCGCAGATCCGTTCCCCCCAGTCGAACACCGAGGGAGCGCCCAAAGGAGTCGGAGGCTTCAACGATGCGCGCTTCGATCATGACCTGGCGCACCGCAACATCCAGCGTGGCCAACAACTGACGGACCTCTTCCAGCTTGTTGACCGTATCCGTGACAAACAATTGGTTCGTACGGGGCTCTGCAAGGGCGCTACCTCTTTCTGAAAGAAATCGGTTGGACGAGCCACCGCTGCCACCGGTACTGGCCGTCAATTGCCCCACCATGTCCACCGCTTTGGCGTAATTCATCTGGAATGCCTGGGTGCGCAGCGGCTCCAGTTTCTGAATGGCGAGCGCCGCCTCAAAATCCTTCTTGGTACGGTCGTCGATTTCGTCCTTGGGCGCGATCCAGAGCACGCTGCCTGTCTTGCGCATCCCCAGACCCTTGGCGTCCATGATGATCTGCAGTGCTTGATCCCAAGGGACATCCTTCAAACGCAGCGTCAATGCGCCCGTGACCGTATCGGACGTCACGATGTTGAAGTTCGTGAAATCGGCGATCACCTGCAGCAGGGAACGCACTTCGATGTTCTGGAAGTTCAGGGACAGTTTTTCGCCGCTGTACCCAGGGCCCTGCGTCAGCTTGCTCAGGTCCACTTTCTTCTGGCGGACCTCGATCACGAACTGGTTGTCGCTCTGGTAGGCGCTGTGTTCCCATTCGCCGGTGGGCTCGATCACCATGCGAACCCGATCGCCCTGCTGGGTGGTCGTGATCAATTGCACGGGGGTGCCGAAATCTGTCACGTCCAGTTTGCGGCGCAGCCCTTCCGGCAAGGAGGTGCGGAGAAACTCGACCGTCAGCCCTTTGCCCACCTGGCGAAGGTCCACACCCACCTGGCTGCTTGCGAGCCCGACCACCACCCGGCCGGAACCATCCGCACCCCGGCGGAAATCGACGTCCTTGATGGGTTGTACATCGGTACCGACATCTTCAGAAAAAACCGTGGCCCTGGGCAATTGGCTGCTTGTGGCAGCAACCACCGGCTCCAGTTGAACCAGCAAAAACTTGCCCTGGATTTCGGCACGATAAGAAGTGGCCTGCTTCAGATTCAGCACCACACGGGACCGGTCGGCGGCCTGCACAACGTTGATCGACTTTAGATTTCCCTGGTTGATTTCAACCTGCGAGCGCCCCATCGCGTTGGAAGCTCCAGGAAAGTCGAGCGCGATTCGGGCAGGGGACTGTATGGAGAAGCCCGTGGGCACCGCAGCCAATGGCTCGGTCAACTCGATCCGGACCACCTCGGCTCCAGCCTGCAGCGTGCCTGTCACGCCCTGGATGGCAAGCTCAGCCCAGGCCGCGGAAGATATCAATACACCCACGGTAGCGGCGACGGCCCGGTGAAATATCTTGGTCATTGCGACATTCTCTTGTTTCATTTTTTCGCCTCCTCCTGCAATTCGAGCGTTGTCATGCGCTCAATCCAGTCGCCGGTGGCGTCCTGAACAATCTCGCGGAGCTGGATGGATGTTTCCGTAATGGCGGTGATGCGCCCATAGTTTTGGCCCAGGTAGTTCCCCAACTGGACCTGGTAGAGCAATTTATCGACCGACAACAAGGCCGTCGGCTTGCCACTCTTGTTCATACTTCCGACCATGGCCATCGAATCCAGGGGAAACGCCTCGAGCTGCTCTTTGCGCCGCGCCATTTCCGGAGCGATCAGGGCTGCATTGGATGCGACCTGTGAGGATTCACGCCGAAGTGCCTGCGTGAGCTTGAGAACGTCGAATGGTTCCATCTTGTCTTCGACGACGTACGGCTGCGGCAGAAAGGGTTTGGGCTCGGAAATGGGCGTGACCCGGGGCTTGGCCTGCGCCCGTTCGTTGGCGATCCATTGTCTCAGCTCATCCTCTCCCGATGATCCGCAGCCCGACAGCGCAAGAGCGCACAGCAAGGCCAAAGTCGTAGGTACCACTCTCATTTCTGGGCACCCCCAGCGGCTTTTCGCTGCGCTTGCACTTCTTCTCCGTCCAGGTAACGGAAGGTGCGTGCGGTGGCGTCCAGGGTCAGGCTCCCCTTGGCGCCCGCACTGATCGAGAGGTTGTTCAGGGTAACGATGCGCGAGAGGTGTGCGATGTCGGCCGCGAAGGCGCCCATGTCGTGATAGCCCCCGGTCACGCGGATGGCAATCGGCAATTCGGCGTAGTACTCCCGCACCACCACCTGACCCGGCCGGAACAATTCAAACTGCAAGCTGCGCCCCAGCCCGGCCTGGTTGATATCGGAGAGAAGGGCAGACATTTCGGCCTTGCTGGGTAACTGCTTTTCGAGCTGAATCACATATTGCTGAATCTGCTCGCGCTGCTTTTTCAGGAGGTCGAGGCTGACCGCCTTGAGCAACTTTTTCTGGTAGTCCTGCTTCAAGGTCACTTCGGTGCCGCGGGCGGCTTCCAGTTCAACCTCGTAGTCCTTGAGCTTGGCGAACCACAGCGCCACAGCCACACCAACCGCCAGAAAAATACACAGCAGCACGCGCGGCAGCAGCGGCCACAGCGAGGGGTCTTTGGCGTCGAGGTTGGTGAACTGACGCTGCAACTGGTTCTGCAGGTCCTTCAGGTCAATCTTGGGCGCTTGTTTTTTTGCCATGGCTTACTTCCCTGCCGCGCTCGCTGCATCGATGGCCTTTTGTGCTTCGCTGGCGCGCATCAGCTGAAAACGCAGGTTGAACGCAGATACACGGCGCTGGTCGCGCGGTGACAACGGCACATTTCGGGCCACAATTTCCACCAGTTCGGGCCTGGAAAGCCAGGGTGTGTTGTTAGAGAGGTTGCGCAGCATTTCAGACACGCGCTCGTTCGACTGCGCCATGCCCTGCATGGCCACGGTCTGGTTGGTCTGCTTGAGCGAGGTAATGTAGACACCCTCAGGCAGCTGCCGAACCAGCTCGCTGAGCAAATGAACCGGCAGGTTTCGGTCAGACTGAAGATCTTCCACCGCTTTCTGACGCGCACGCAAGGCAGCGATTTCTTCTTCGATGGTGGCGATTTCCTTGATCTGCTTTTCCAGCACCTGGATTTCAGTTTGAAGAAAACTGTTCTTGGCTTGCTGTTCCTCGATCATCATCTGGAACCACCAGTAAATGGCGCCGGCAACCACCAGACCGACCAAGGCAGATGCCACCATGGTGGCCTGAAAAGCTTCGCGCCGGCGCTTGCGTGCGGCCTCCCGATGGGGGAGCAGGTTGATGAGAATCACTGCAAAAACCTCCGCATCGCTAGTCCGCAGGATGTCAGGTAGGACGGGGCCTCACGTGCCATTTTCTTCATGCGGACAGAACTCCCGATCTCCATGCCTTCAAAGGGGTTGACCATGGTGCAGGCAAAGCCGGTGTGCTGGGTGACCGCCTCGGTCAGGCCTGGCAAGGGGGCCGATCCACCCGCCAGCATGATGTGATCAACCCGGTTGTGGGGGGTACTCGTGAAGAAAAACTGCAAGGCCCGGCCGATTTCCTGGGACAGACTGTCCACAAATGGCCGCAGCACACTCGATGCGTAATCGTCCGGCAAATCACCGTTGCGTTTTTTGCTTTCGGCTTCTTCGACCGAGAACCCGTAATGACGAACGATCAGCTGGGTCAATTGCGCACCACCAAAGGCCTGATCACGGTCGTAGAGCACCTCATCGTTGCGGATGACCTGCATGCTGGTGGTGAGGGCCCCCACCTCGAACAGCGCAACCATCGTGTCTGCGCCCTTGCTGGGAAGCATCTCGATAAGCCGGCTGGCAGCGAGCCGTGAAGCATGGGATTCGATGTCCACGATGGAGGCATTCAGGCCCGCAGCCTCGGCCAGACCCTGGCGATCCTGCACTTTTTCACGCCGGGAGGCGGCAATCAGCACGTCCACATCACCCGGGGAGCTCTTGCTGGGCCCGATGACGCAAAAATCCAGACTCACTTCGTCGAGCGAAAACGGGATGTACTGGTTGGCCTCCGACTCCACCTGGACTTCCAGTTCCTGGTCGGACATGCCGGCCGGCAAGGTGATTTTTTTGGTGATGACGGCTGACGGAGGAAGCGCCAAGGCCACATTTTTGGTACGTGTACCGCTTTTTTTCACCACTCTGCGCAGTGCTTCGGCCACCTCATCGAATTTTTCGATGTTGCCATCTGTAATCCAGCCGCGTTCCAGCGGCTCGATGGCACAACGCTCGAGGACCAGGCTCCCTGCCTTGTCACGCCCTAGTTCGACCAGCTTGACACTGGAGGAACTGATGTCGATGCCCAGCATTGGCGCGGACTGGCGACTGAACAAAGATCCCGCAGAGATCAAGATAGCCCCCTCAAAATGGTCAACCTGACACAACAAAACTTAACATTTCACATGAATGCTATCAGTAAGATACTTCACCAGCAAAGGGTTTTCCGCCCACCCTTCCATTGAAGCGTTGCCAAAAGCAGACGTTGCCTCCGTTCATTCCAGCCGTTTTCAGCCCTTGGCAGATCTCTCCACCGATGGGCGGGCGGGCCTGGTTTTTGTCCCCCGATAATTGGCCTGGCCGATTTTTATAATAGGCCAACCTTCCCCACCGGAGCGATATGCCGCCCCCCGTCTCTCCCCAGTCTTCCGACTCCCGCTCTCCTGCCCCTTCGCGTCAGCCTCCCTGGCTGCGCTGGATTCTTCGCATCATGCTTTGGATGTTCGGCCTTGCCGTGGCCGGAGCGGTGTCTCTGGCGCTGGTCATTGCCGTTGCTCTGGCAATGGCTTATCCGAATCTTCCAGACATCTCGGACCTGGCAGACTACCGCCCCAAATTGCCAATGCGGATCTATTCGGCTGAGGGCGCCTTGCTGGGCGAATTTGGCGAAGAACGACGCAACCTGACACCCATCGGAGAGATCCCCCAGGTCATGAAAGACGCCGTGCTGGCCATCGAGGACACCCGGTTTTTTCAGCACGGTGGCGTGGACTACAAGGGCATGCTGCGTGCCGGGCTGGCCAATCTGGGCCGCATGAAGAGCCAGGGCGCATCGACGATCACGATGCAGGTAGCGCGCAATGTTTATCTGTCTTCAGAAAAAACATTTACCCGGAAAATTTACGAAGTCTTACTGACTTTCAAACTTGAACACTTTCTCACCAAAGATCAGATTCTTGAAATTTACATGAATCAGATTTTTCTTGGCAATCGGGCCTACGGTTTTGCAGCAGCGTCCGAAGCCTATTTTGGCAAACCGCTGAAATCGGTGACCATTGCGGAAGCGGCCATGCTGGCCGGACTCCCCAAGGCGCCTTCAGCCTACAACCCCATCAGCAACCCCAAGCGTGCCCGCGCGCGCCAGCTTCACATCATCGACCGGATGGAGGAAAACCACTTCATTACCGCCGAGCAAGCCGCTGCTGCGCGCAAGGAAGAGCTGAAGATCCGCACCGGCGCCGAAAACACGCGGATTCACGCCGAATATGTGGCTGAAATGGCCCGCCAGCTGATTTTTGCCCAGTACGGCAACGAAGCCTACACGCGGGGTCTCAATGTTTACACCTCCGTCAACGCTGGCGAGCAGGATGCCGCCTACCGTGCCTTGCGCAAAGGCATCATGGACTACGAGCGTCGGCAGCATTACCGGGGCCCTGAAAAATTTGTCCCCCTGCCTGACAACCTGCAGGAACTGGAAGAAACCATCGATGACATCCTGGCCGATCATCCGGACAATGGCGATGTGCTGTCTGCGATGGTGCTGCAAGCCCAGGCCCGAAAAATTGTCGCAATGCGCCCCAATGGCGACACCATTGAAATCACGGGGGAGGGACTCAAACCGGTGCAATCGGGCCTGAGCGACAAGGCGCCGCCCAACATCAAGATCCGCCGCGGCGCAGTGATCCGTATCGCAAAAACCGCCAAGGACACCTGGGAAGCCACCCAACTGCCGGAGGTGGAGGGTGCGTTTGTGGCTATCGATCCCCGTTCGGGCGCGATCAAGGCCCTGGTGGGGGGGTTTGACTTTGACAAGAACAAGTTCAACCACGCCACCCAGGCCTGGCGTCAACCCGGCTCCAGCTTCAAGCCCTTCGTGTACTCGGCCGCGCTGGAAAAAGGTTTTACGCCAGCCACCGTGATCAACGATGCCCCGCTGTTTTTCGATGCCGGCTTTACCGGCGGCAAGCCCTGGGAGCCCAAAAACTACGACGGCAAGTTCGAGGGGCCGATGACCATGCGCTCAGCGCTCGCCCGATCGAAGAACATGGTGTCCATCCGTATCCTGCAGGCAGTCGGCGCACGCCAGGGGCAGGAGTGGGCGACGCGATTCGGGTTTGAGGCAGAAAAGCACCCGGCCTATCTGACGATGGCACTGGGCGCAGGCTCGGTCACGCCCATGCACCTGGCGGTGGGTTATTCGGTGTTTGCCAATGGGGGCTACCGGGTGAATCCTTGGCTGATCACGCGGGTGACGGATCACAAAGGCCGTGTGCTGTCCGAGATTGAACCGCCCGCCACCGAGGCCCACGAGCGGGCAATTGATGCGCGCAATGCGTTCATCATGAACAGCCTGCTGCAGGAAATCACCCGCTCCGGAACGGCAGCGCGCGCGCAGGCAACCCTCAAGCGCCCTGACCTGTATGGCAAGACAGGAACCACCAACGACTCGTGGGACGCCTGGTTTGCCGGCTTCCAGCCGACGATTGCCGCCGTCACCTGGATTGGATACGACACACCCCGCAACCTGGGCAGCCGCGAAACCGGTGGCGGGCTGAGTCTGCCGGTCTGGATCAGCTTCATGGAAAAAGCCCTCAAGGGCGTTCCCGTCATGGAGCAAACCGTGCCGCCGGGCGTGGTCAACGTGGGCGGCGAATGGTTCTATGAGGAATACGCCCGCAACGCGGGGGTTGCGAACCTGGGCATGGATTCCTCCGCCGCGCCCTTCACAGGAAGTGAAGGCCCTGCACCCGAGGAGCGCAACAAAATTCTCGATCTGTTCCGCAACTGAGCCCCCGGGCAGCGGCTCAGGCAGAAAAGCGCAGCGGTATCCCCGCCTGCGCCGATGCATCGCGGCTGAGATGGGAAAAGAACTCCCCGCCGCCCTTGGTATCCTGCCACTGCCCTGCATCCATCCGGTAGTGGTAGCCGCCCGAGCGTGCTGCCATCCAAATTTCGTGCAGGGGTTTTTGCAGGTTGATGACGATCTGGCTCCGGTTGCTGAACGTCAGCGTGATCATTCCGCCCGTGCGCTGGCTGTCGATGTCGGCGTCCGTTTCGTCGTTGATCCGATCGCAGCATTGCTCCACGGCCAGCAGCAGTTGTTCGGCACGGTCCATGAATTCAAGGTCGGTCATTACAATTTCGATATGTTGAGAGCGTCCCAAATTCTAGTCAGTCCCATCATCCTTGCTGCCAGCATGGCGGGCCTCAGCGCCTGCGGGCAGCGCGGACCGCTGTACCTGCCCACCGAGCCCGCAGCGGCACAGCGAGCCACGCTGCCCCAGACGCTGACACCCATCCCATCCCAGGCACCCTCCCGGTCCGCCCCCGCCTCCTCTGCCACGCCATGATTTCCACCGCACTGCCCGGCCATCCCCATATTGCCTACCGCCACAACGAATTGTTCGTTGAAGACGTACGCGTGAGCGACCTCGCCCAGGCGCATGGCACACCGCTGTTCGTCTATTCCACAGCCTCCATGCGTGAAGCGCTTGCGGCTTACCAACGGGGTTTTGCCGGACGCAAGCTCCATATCTGCTACGCCATGAAGGCCAACTCCTCGCTGGCCATGCTGCAGTTCTTTGCCCGCCAGGGTTGCGGGTTCGACATCGTCTCCGGCGGTGAACTCGAACGCGTTCTGGCCGCTGGCGGCGACCCGGCCAAGGTGATCTTCTCCGGCGTGGGCAAAACACGCGCCGAAATGCGCCAGGCCTTGCAGGCGGGCATTCTGTGCTTCAACGTCGAAAGCGAAGCCGAACTGGAGGTGCTCAGCGAAGTCGCCACGGCGGCGGGCCAGACGGCCCCGGTCAGCATCCGCGTGAACCCGAACGTCGATCCCAAAACCCACCCGTACATCTCCACGGGGCTCAAGGGCAACAAATTTGGCGTGGCGCATGAGCGCACCCTGGCCACCTACCAGCGCGCAGCAGCGCTGCCCGGGCTGCGGGTGGTGGGCATCGACTTTCACATCGGCTCGCAAATCACCGAAGCCACCCCCTACCTCGATGCCACCGACCGCCTGCTCGATCTGGTCGAGGCCATCGAAGCGGCGGGCATTCCGATCCACCACATCGACTTTGGCGGCGGCCTTGGCATCAATTACAACGGCGACACGCCTCCGGCCGCCGATGCCCTGTGGCAGCAACTCCTGGCCAAGATCGATGCCCGGGGCTTTGGCGACCGGCAGTTCATGATCGAGCCTGGCCGCTCCCTGGTGGGCAACGCCGGCCTGTGCGTCACCGAGGTGCTCTACCTCAAGCCCGGCGAGGAAAAGAATTTCTGCATCGTTGATGCCGCCATGAATGACCTGCCCCGGCCCGCCATGTACCAGGCCTTCCACGCCATCGTGCCGCTGCAGGCACGCACCGGTGGGACCGCGCCGGTGTATGACGTCGTCGGCCCGGTGTGTGAAAGCGGCGACTGGATTGGCCGGGACCGCAGCCTGGCCGTGCAGCCCGGCGACCGCCTCGCGGTGCTTTCGGCGGGCGCCTACTGCATGTCGATGTCGAGCAACTACAACACGCGGGGCCGTGCGGCCGAAATCCTGGTGGACGGCGCATCGGCCCACGTCATCCGCACCCGCGAAACAGCGCAAGACACCTTCCGGCAAGAAAAATTATTGCCCTGATGGGCCCTTAGCCCTTATCCATCAAGCGCTAGTAGCTATATTATTTATAGCAATCAATGTCCTCTTGACAACGGGCGGGGCGCCGGTGCCCTGCGGTGCTGCTGCACGCGGTGCCAGACGCGCCAACCCAGCAGGGCTGCCAGCAAAACCGCATACACCACCACCTCGGCAAAGTCGTTCTTGCCGGCGCGCATCCAGTAGAAATGCAGCACCGCCAGCCCGGCGATGGCGTACACCGCCCGGTGCAGCATGCGCCAGCGGGCAGCGCCCAGCCAGCGAATCGCCCGGTTGAACGACGTGGCCGCCAGCACCAGCAACAACAGCCCTGTCAGCATGCCCACCAGAATGAAGGGACGCTTGGCGATGTCGCGCGCGATTTCGGCGCCGTCCAAGCCCATGTCGAACCACGCGTAGGCCAAAAGGTGCAGCACGGCATAGAAAAAAACGAACAGCCCCAGCATGCGGCGAAAGCGCGCCAGGGCGGGTGTGCCTGTCACGACCCGCAGGGGCGTCACGGCCAGCACCAGACACAGCATGCGCAAGGTCCAGTCGCCCAGGGAGCGGATCAAGGCCTCGGCCGGGTTGGCCCCCAGCTGATCGGTCGCGGTTGCCAGGATCATCCAGGCCATGGGCAGCAGCGCCAGCCCGAAGATCGCGGGCTTGGCGGCGGGGTGCATCAGCAGCTTGTTCATGGGACGGCGGGATACTCCCGCTTGGGTGGCAAAGCCTGCAGCGCAAGGCCGCAGGATCAGAAAAACTTTTTCAGATCCATGCCGGCGTACAGCTGGCCGACCTGGGCTTCGTAGCCATTGAACATCAGCGTCTTGCGCTTTTTGGCAAAAAGGCCATCCTCGCCAATGCGCCGCTCGGTGGCCTGGCTCCAGCGCGGATGGTCCACCAGCGGATTCACGTTGGAGTAAAACCCGTATTCCTGCGGTGCCGCCTTGTTCCAGGCCGTAGCGGGCTCCTTCTCGGTGAAGCGGATTTTCACGATGCTCTTGGCGCTCTTGAAACCGTACTTCCACGGCACCACCAGGCGCACCGGGGCGCCATTCTGGTTTGGCAGCACCTCGCCGTACATGCCAAAGGCCAGCAGCGTCAGCGGGTGCATGGCCTCGTCGAGCCGCAAGCCCTCCACATACGGCCAGTCGAGCACACGCGATCCGAGGTAGGGCATACGCACCTTGTCGGCCAGGGTCACAAATTCCACATACCTTGCGCTGCCCAACGGCTCTACGCGCCGGATCAGTTCCGACAGTGAATAGCCCACCCACGGGATCACCATGGACCAGCCTTCCACACAACGCAGGCGATAGATGCGTTCTTCCTGCGCGCTGAGCTTGGTCAGGTCTTCGATGCCGTACTTGCCCGGCTTCTTCACCAGCCCTTCCACCTCCACCGTCCAGGGTGTGATCTTGAGCGTATGGGCGTTGCGGGCGGGGTCTGCCTTGTCGGTGCCGAACTCGTAAAAATTGTTGTAAGTGCTGGCGTCCTGGTAGCTGGTCAGCTTCTCCATGGACAGCGCTCCGGCCACAGCCGATGTTCCCGCCGGTAGCGGCGACAGTTTACCGGGGCGCGGGCTCTGGGCCAGTGCCTCACGCCCGGCCCACACGGCCATCGACGTGCCTGCAGCGCCGGCGGCCATCAGGCGCAGCAAGGCGCGGCGCTCTTCGTACACCGCACGGGGCGTGATATCGGATACAACAGGGTGCTGAAACCCGGCGTGGCGGGAAATAAGGGACATGGGAAACCTCGGGTTGGTGCGTTCAGGTGGGTGCTGACGATAGAGCGGCCTCCCGGAGGTTTGTTCCGCTGGTCTTTCAAGTTACTGCGCGGCAGCACAACTTGCAGCCCGCACCCGCCTTGCCCCTACCTCAGAGGTTGCCGTAGCTGTGCAAGCCACTGAGGAACATGTTGACCCCAAGGAAGGCAAAGGTCGTGACGACCAGTCCCACCAGCGCCCACCAGGCCGACACCGTACCGCGCAGGCCCTTCATCAGGCGCATGTGCAGCCAGGCGGCATAGTTGAGCCAGACGATCAGCGCCCAGGTTTCCTTCGGGTCCCAGCTCCAGTAACCGCCCCAGGCCTCGGCCGCCCACAGCGCACCCAGCACCGTGGCAATGGTGAAAAAGGCAAAGCCCACGGCGATGGACTTGTACATCACATCGTCGAGCACCTCGAACGATGGCAGACGCTCGCCAATGCGCCGGCGACCCTTCAGGATGCCACCGACGATCAGCGCCGAAATGCCGAAATACACCATCCAGTAGCTGCTGCCCGCTTCGGTCGAGCCCTGGCGGAACACCAGCGGCTCAAAGCACAGCACCACACCCAGCAACCACAGGGGTGCCAGCTTGTACCAGCGGGTTTCGGTCGCCTGCTGCTTGATCAGATACGCAAAGGCCACCATCGCCGCGAGTGCAAAGGTGCCGTAACCGATGAAGTTGGCCGGCACATGCAGCTTCATCCACCAGCTTTGCAGGGCAGGCACCAGGGGCTGGATTTCGTGCGCCTCGCGCACCACCGTGTACCACAGCAGAAAACCCACTGCCGCACTGACCACCAGCATCACAAAGCTGCCCATGGTGCGCGTGCCGTACTGCTCCTCGTAGTACAGGTAAAACAGCGCCGTCATCCAGCAGAACATCACGAACACTTCGTAGAGGTTGCTCACCGGAATGTGGCCCACATCGGGGCCCAGCAGATAGCTCTCGTACCAGCGCACCATGGTGCCGATCAGTGCCATGCCCACGGCCACCCAGGCCAGGCGCGAGCCGAGCAACGACATGGTAGTGCCTTCACCCCGCGAGAACATGCCGATCCAGTAGAACAGCGTGCTCATGAAGAAAATCACGCTCATCCACAGAATGGCCGACTGGCTGGAGAGGAAGTACTTGAGCCCGAACACCGCCTCGGCACGCGCCAGGCTGCCTGCACCGTCCTGCTGGTACAGCCCGATGGCCATCAGCGAGAGTGCGGCAACCACCAGCATCAGAATGCGCAACGGGCGCCAGAACCAGCCGAGCCAGATCATGGTGGGAATCGTACCGAGCAAAATGCCTTTTTCGTACCCGTCCATATACGCAGCGTAGCGCTGCAGCGCAAACAGGCCACCCACGATGACGATGGCGGCAAACAGCCAGTCCAGCCAGTTGCGGCGGGAAAAATACCCCTCGTTGAGGGTCACCGTGGTGGTCGTAGTGGCGGTATTCATGCGGGATCTCCGTGGCGGGGCGACGGTGCCACCCCCATCAGTTTTTCGGTGAGTTGGGCAAATTCTCGGTCGGTGTCCAGCGTCTTGCGGTTGGTGGACAGTGCCATCGTGGCGTGCGTGGCGCCATCGCGCGGCGCAATCCATACCCAGACACGGCGCTCACGGATATACAGCATGGCAAAAATGCCTGCGATCAGCAAGGCACAGCCCAGGTAAACGATGTTCTTGCCCGGTGCGCGCGCCACTTCGAATACGCTGGCCTGCACCTGCTTGAAGTCCTGGAGCTCGAACACCAGGGGCGCCGGGTAAATCTGTGCATCGCTCAGGGCCAGCATGGACTGGGTCATGAAACCCAGTGTCTCGGGATTGGACTGCAGTGGCTTCAGCCCGGCACGCTCGCGTGTGAGCTGCGCCAGTTCGAACAGGGCACCGTTGAGTATGCGCACCAGCACCTCGCTGGCACGTTCGCGCTCGGGCTCTGGCACATTTTTTTCCATGAATTGCGCAATGGCAGGCAGGCCGCCGATGTATTTGCCATCGTCACCAGGGCCACCGGCGTACAGCGCCAGCGCACGGGCGGCCGACTGCGACAACTGCTCCATCAGATCCTTGCGGTCGCCCTCCACGGCACGGTTCACATACCGGCGTACGGCCATCTCCCGGGCAGCGGGATCCTGCAGTGCCTGGCGCAACCGCAGAAAACCCTGGATGCTGCCCTGGTCGTCGACCGGTGCACGCAGGTAACGAAAAGGCTCGGCCGGAGTCTCGCGTACCCCGAGCAGGAAAACCGGCGGCCCACCGTCACCCATGTCGATGGGCAGCATGTAGTTGTGGAACTCTCGCGCCTGGCCCGCCGTGTCGCGCAGCTTGTAGCCAATGCTCGGGCCGACGTTACGCAGGTCTTTGTTGGTCACGGTCTTGTTGGCAGCCCCCATGCGCGAGCCAATCGATTCACGCAAATCAACCTTGCGCACATCAGCGCCCGAGGTATCGCCGTTGTCGCCGAAATTTTCTACATTGATGGTCCGCAGCGATACCAGCTCCAACGACAGGGCTTCACCACCCACACCCTTGATGGGCTGCGAACTGCTGCCGATCACACCTTGCACATCGAACGGGGCCACCCCGGGCAACAGGGGCAGCGCGCGCAGAGACACCTCCGAGCCGCCATCGTCAAACCCCGACTGGTAGATTTCGATGCCCTTGAAGCGGGCCGGATGGTTGACCTCGATCCGCTGCTCGGTCTTCTCGCCCGTGGCCTTGTCATGGATGACGACCTCGCTGGCGAACAGCTTGGGCATGCCCGAGGGGTAATGCTCGATGATGAACCTCTTGAGCTCCAGCGAAAACGGCAGCTCCTGGATCAATATGCCGTCAGACTGCCGCAGGATCGCGTTGCTCGACTGCGTGCCCTCGCTCACCAGCAGACTGCCACGGAACGTGGGGTTGTTGGCGCTGAGCCGGTGCTCGGGCCGCACATCAGCGATCATGCCGCCGCCTGCAAAGGGCT
Source organism: Burkholderiaceae bacterium (assembly GCA_024710165.1). Lineage (GTDB taxonomy): Bacteria > Pseudomonadota > Gammaproteobacteria > Burkholderiales > Burkholderiaceae_C > Simplicispira. Next base: position 2,606 of record JANJVG010000208.1, on the reverse strand, counting down.
CTTTGCCACCCAGCCACATCTGGGCGCGAACGATCAGGTCACCGTCAAGCAGACCGCCCACGCACACCAGCACGATGGCGCTGTGGGCAGCGATGTAGCCCATCTTGTTGGCAGCACCGGCCTTGGCAGCCACCATCCAGCCTGTTCCGGGGCCGGCGGCGGTGTCGCGCTGCTGCAGCTTCACCTTCCAGCCACCACCGGCCATCATCTGGCCGATGCGCCGGGCCTCGGTGGCAGGGTCCTGCGCCAGCGTCGCCTGGGCCCTGTGGGGAAAGGCGCGCAAGTTTTGCTCGCGGATATGTTCCTTGTAGGTTTTGAGGTCGACCAGGATCTTGGGGGTGTTGCGCGCAATGCACAGCGAGGTGCTGATCACCAGAAACGCCAGAATCACCAGAAACCACCAGGCACTGTAGACCGCATTGAGCTGCAGCGTGGCGAAGAGCTCGGCCCAAAAGGGCCCGAACTGGTTGACGTAATTGATGCTAGGCTCGTGCTGCTTGAGCACGGTGCCAATGACTGAGGCAATACAGATCACCGTCAGCAGCGCGATCGCAAAGCGCATCGACGACAGCAGCTCGGTGGCCGAGCGCAGCGCCTGCGAGCCGGTGCGGATGCGCACGCCGTGGGTGGTTTCAGACATGGAACAGGAGTATGCAGCGCAAAAGAAAAAAGGGCGGGCCATCTGGAGGATGGGCCCGCCCGCTTTGGGGTTAGTTTTCGGCGGTTGGTTCCGTGCAAAGCTGCCTTGCAGCCCCCTTGCAGGGCTCAAAACACTCAGCGCAGGCCAGCGATGTAGTCTGACACGGCGCGAATTTCGCGATCGTTGAGCTTGGCGGCCACGTCTGTCATCTGGAGGTTGTTGTTGCGCGTGCCATCGCGGAAGGCCTTGAGCTGCTGCTCGGTGTAAACGGCGTGCTGGCCCGAGAGACGGGGATATTGCGACGGAATGCCGGCTCCGTTGGGGCTGTGGCAGCCCGCGCAGGCGGCAATGTTGCGGTCGGCAATGCCGCCACGGTAGATGCGTTCGCCCAAAGCCACCAGGGCCTTGTCCTTGGCGGCGCCTTCGGCCGCAGGCTTGGAGGCAAGCCACGCGGAGACATTCTTCATGTCTTCGTCCGACAGCATGGAGGCAAAACCCTGCATGACGGCGCTGGCGCGCTTGCCGGACTTGAACTCCTGCAGCTGCTTGGCAAGGTAATCGGCATGCTGTTGCGCCAGTTTGGGGTTCTCGCCGATGCTCGAATTGCCGTCAGCGGCATGGCAGGCCACGCAGACCGTGGAATAGCTGGCTTCGCCCTTGGCGAGGTCGGCCTTGGCCGGAGCGGCGGCGCCTGCAGAGAAAGCCGGGAAAGCGGGAGCTGCCAGCACGGCAGCCATGAGCAAGGAGGCGAGCAACTTCATATCGAGGGACTTGTTGGTGATGGCGCTAAAGCGTGCGATTCTACAATGAGGCTCCAACGCATCCAATCAACCCATGAATCCCTCCGTTCCCGCGCCAGATGCTGGCCCCGTTTTGCCTGCAGCAGATGCACGGACCGCCGTGGGCTGGATGCACACCGCTCGCTTTCTGACCACCGCCGCGCAACTGAACCAGCTGCCCCCGGTGGAGGTGCCCGAGATTGCCTTCGTCGGCCGATCCAACGCCGGCAAGTCCTCGTGCATCAACGCACTGACGCAGCAGAAGCAGCTGGCCTTTGCCTCCAAGAAACCGGGGCGCACACAGCACATCAACCTGTTCTCGCTCGGCCGCCAGGGCCAGACAGACGCCGTGCTGGCCGACCTGCCCGGCTACGGCTACGCCGCCGTCTCGCGCACCGACAAGCAGCGCTGGCAGCGGGTGATGGTGAATTACCTCGTGAGCCGCCCCAGCCTGACGGGCATCGTGCTGCTGTGCGACCCCCGCCTGGGTCTGACCGGGCTGGACGAAGCCCTGCTCGAAGTGGTGCGCCCGCGTGTCGAAGAAGGACTGAAGTTCCTCATCCTGCTGACCAAGGCCGACAAGCTCACCCGCGCCGAGCAGGCCAAGGCGCTGTCCATTGGGCGACTGCAGGCGGGCGGCGGCGAGGTGAAGATGTTTTCCGCGCTCAAGAAACAGGGCGTGGACGAAACCGCGCTGCTGCTCTGGCAGTGGGCCCACCCGGCAACGGACGCCGCCGCCCCACCGCCCCCCGCCGAGCCCCAGGACGCCGACACCCCCGGCCACGGGGACTGAAGCCCCGGCGCCGGGCAGCGGCGGTTTCATTTTCAGCAAAACAGGCCTCTGGCGCTTACATAGAAAGCGCCTGCAGCTTCATTTTTGATAGCAAAATGATCGACAGCACCGACATCCCCCTGCCCCACGGCACCACCCTGCACTGCCGCGTGAGCGGCGAACGCGGCCGCCCGGTGCTGCTGTTTCTGCACGGCTTTCCTGAAGGCGCCTTCATCTGGGATGGCCTGCTGGAACATTTCGCGCAACCCGCGCACGGCGGCTACCGCTGCGTAGCGCCGTACATGCGGGGCTTTGGCCGATCCAGCAGCCCGCAAGAAGCCGAGGCCTACCGCGCCAAATACCTGGTACAGGATCTGGCGGCGCTCATGGCGGTCGAGTGCGCCGATGGGGCGCC
>JANJVG010000187.1 GCA_024710165.1 Burkholderiaceae bacterium | reverse complement strand
AAGAACTACCGCGAATTCGTCATCGGCCTCGATGATGCCCAGGCCCGCGTGCAGGCCGCGCGCTGCATGGACTGCGGCACGCCGTTCTGCAACAACGGCTGCCCGGTGAACAACATCATTCCGGACTTCAACGATCTGGTGTACCAGGCCGACTGGAAGAGCGCGTTCGCCGTGCTCGATTCGACCAACAACTTCCCCGAGTTCACTGGCCGCATCTGCCCCGCGCCCTGCGAGGCGGCCTGCGTGCTCAACGTGAACAACGATGCGGTCGGCATCAAGAGCATCGAGCACGCCATCATCGACCGCGCCTGGGAGCACGGCTGGGTGCAGCCGCAGTTGCCCAAGCGCAAGACCGGCAAGAAAGTGGCGGTGGTCGGTTCCGGCCCGGCGGGCATGGCTGCGGCCCAGCAGCTGGCACGCGCGGGCCACGACGTGACGCTGTTCGAGAAGAACGACCGCGTGGGCGGCCTGCTGCGCTACGGCATTCCCGATTTCAAGATGGAGAAGACGCACATCGACCGCCGCGTCAAACAGCTCGAAGCCGAAGGCGTCGCCATCCGCACCGGTGTTTTCGTGGGCTCTGCCAAGGACGGCCTGGGCAAGGGCTCCAAGGTGACCAACTGGGCCAAGGAAACCGTCACCCCCGAGCAACTGCAGGCAGAGTTTGACGCCGTGCTCTTGAGTGGCGGCGCCGAGCAGAGCCGCGACCTGCCCGTGCCGGGCCGCGACCTCGATGGCATCCACTTCGCCATGGAGTTCCTGCCCCAGCAGAACAAGGTCAACGCCGGCGACAAGCTCAAGGGCCAGCTGCGTGCCGATGGCAAGCATGTCATCGTCATCGGTGGCGGCGACACCGGCTCCGACTGCGTGGGTACCAGCAACCGCCACGGCGCGGCCAGCGTGACCCAGTTCGAGGTCATGCCCATGCCGCCTGAGCAGGAGAACAAGCCCCTGGTCTGGCCCTACTGGCCGCTCAAGCTGCGCACCAGCTCCAGCCACGAGGAGGGCTGCGTGCGCGAGTTCGCCATCTCCACCAAGGAATTCACGGGCGAAAAGGGCAAGGTCAAGGGCCTGACCACCGTGCAGGTCGAGTTCAAGGACGGCAAGCTGGTCGAAATCGCTGGCACCGAAAAGCACTACCAGGCCGACCTGGTGCTGCTGGCCATGGGCTTCACGGCACCCGTGGCCACCGTGCTCGACGCCTTCGGCATCGAGAAAGATGCCCGGGGTAACGCGCGCGCCAGCACCGAGTTCACGGGTGGTTATGCCACCAACGTGCCCAAGGTATTTGCTGCGGGCGACATGCGCCGTGGGCAGAGCCTGGTGGTCTGGGCCATCCGCGAAGGCCGCCAAGCCGCGCGTGCCGTGGACGAGTTCCTGATGGGGTCCAGCGATCTGCCCCGCTGAGCCTGCTGCGTTTCCCAAAAAAGACGGCGCCCTGGGGCGTCGTCTTTGCAGACTCATTTTTTAATAGCTGTAGGCGCTTGATGGGCGGGCGCTACAGCCGTATTTGGCTCTCAAACTGGCGGTGGATGGCTGGCTGGAGCGTGTGGATCGTGGACAATCGAGGGTTTTCCCGGGTGAAGCCTCTCCGCCGCCACGAGCGGGCGGCATGGCCTGTCCGGTTTTTCCCCTGTCTTTATCGAGAGCCTCAACACCATGAAGAAAATCGCCGCTGTCGCGCTGCTGGCCCTTGGCGCTGCGCTGGTTGGATGCAGCAAGAACGAAACCGCGCAACCTGCCGCCGCGCCCGCGCCGGCCGCTGTCTCCAAGATCGTCGTCGGTCTGGACGACAACTTCCCGCCCATGGGCTTCCGCGACGACAAGAACGAGCTCGTCGGCTTCGACATCGACATGGCCAAGGAGGCCGCCAAGCGCCTGGGCCTGGAGGTGGAGTTCAAGCCCATCGACTGGAGCGCCAAGGAAGCCGAACTGTCGGGCAAGCGCGTGGACGCGCTGTGGAACGGCCTGACCATCACCGAAGAGCGCAAGCAGAACATCCTGTTCACCGCGCCCTACATGGAAAACCACCAGATCATCGTGGTGGTCGCCGGCTCCGCCATCAAGGGCAAGGCCGATTTGTCCGGCAAGGTGGTCGGCGCCCAGGAAGGCAGCAGCGCCGTGGATGCCATCAAGAAGGAAGACGCGGTCTTCAAGAGCTTCAAGGAATTCAAGACCTTTGGCGACAACGTGACGGCCCTGATGGACCTCTCCACCGGCCGCCTCGAAGCCGTGGTGGTGGACGAGGTGGTGGGCCGCTACTACGTGGCCAAGAAGCCTGACCAGTACGCCGTGCTGCAGGACCACTTCGGCACCGAAGACTATGGTGTGGGTCTGCGCAAGGACGACACCGAACTGCATGCCAAGATCGACAAGGCCCTGGCCGACATGAAGGCAGACGGTGCTGCGGCCAAGATTGCCGAGCAGTGGTTTGGCAAGAACATCATTAAATAAGGTGACAACCCCCTGAGCGGCTGCGCCGCTTCCCCCTTCTCTCGCCTCGCTGCGCGAGCCGGGAAGGGGGACGCCACCAGCGCGGCGGGGCGGCCCTTGCGCGGTGGCCGCTGGTTCGGGCCGTGCCAGTTGCAACGGCCACTGGAAAATTCTCTCGGAACTGTCGCCACAGCATGGACTACGTTCTCTCCCTCCTGGGGCCGCTGGCGCAGGGCGCCACCGTCACCCTCAAGCTGTTCGTCATCACGCTGGCGCTGGCGGTGCCGCTGGGCCTGGTGCTGGCGCTGGCGCGGGTGTCGCACTGGAAGGCCCTGTCTGCAGCGGTCAACGGCTACATCTGGCTCATGCGCGGCACGCCGCTCATGCTGCAGATGCTGTTCATCTACTTCGCGCTGCCCTTTGTGCCGGTGGTCGGCGTGCGCTTGCCCGATTTCCCGGCCGCCGTGGTGGCGTTCGCGCTGAACTACGCGGCCTACTTCGCCGAGATCTTCCGCGCCGGCATCCAGTCGGTGGACCGGGGCCAGTACGAGGCCGCCAAGGTGCTGGGCATGGGCTACGGCCAGACCATGCGCCGCATCGTGCTGCCGCAGATGGTTCGCAGCATCCTGCCGCCCATGAGCAACGAGACCATCACCCTGGTGAAGGACACCTCGCTCATCTACGTGCTGGCCCTCAACGACCTGCTGCGCGCCGCACGCGGCATCGTGCAGCGCGACTTCACCACCACGCCCTTCATCGTCGCGGCGGCCTTTTACCTGGCCATGACGCTGCTGCTCACCTGGGGCTTCCAGCGCCTGGAAAAACGCTATGCCAAGTACGACCAGTGAAGTGCCCATGATCGAGGCGCGCGACCTGCGCAAGCGCTTCGGCGCCAACGAGGTGTTGCGCGGCGTGTCGCTGCGCGTGCGCCGGGGCGAGGTGGTGGCGGTGATCGGGCCGTCCGGCTCGGGCAAGAGCACCTTCCTGCGCTGCCTGAACCACCTGGAAACCATCGACAGCGGCCACATCGCCATCGAGGGCGAAACCCTGGCCACCACCGATGCGCAGGGCCGCTGCGCCTATGTGCCCGACGCCGAGGTGCGCCGCATCGGCGCCAAGACCGGCATGGTGTTCCAGCACTTCAACCTGTTCCCGCACCTCACGGTGCTGGAAAACCTGATCGAGGCGCCCATGGTGGTGCAGGGCCTGGCGCGCGACGCGGCCATCGCCCGCGCCGAGGCGTTGCTGGCCAAGGTGGGCCTGGCCCCGAAGCGCGACAACTACCCCGCGCGCCTGTCGGGCGGGCAGAAGCAGCGCGTGGCCATTGCCCGGGCGCTGTGCATGCAGCCCGACATCATGCTGTTCGATGAGCCCACCTCCGCGCTCGACCCCGAACTCACCGGCGAGGTGCTGCGCACCATGCGCGAGCTGGCCGAGGAGCACATGACCATGCTGGTGGTCACGCACGAGATGGGCTTTGCGCGCGAGGTTGCCCACACCGTGGCCTTCATGGACCAGGGCGAGCTGATCGCGGCGCGCCCGGCGGGCGAGTTCTTCGACAACCCGGGGCACGAGCGGGCGCGGGCGTTCTTGCAGCACATGCTCTGAAATTTGGATTCAAATCGGGCTCCAGCCCTTTATTAATAAGCGCTAACAGCTATCTTTTTGATGGTTTTTACCGGGAAGGTGCCGCACCCGGCAAAACGCCGGTGCCGGCAGCCAGGATGCCGGTATCACCCGGCGGCGTACACCACCACCTCGGGCAGCTCGGCCGGGTCCCGCACCTCGTCCAGCGCATCGCCGCAGTGCAAGGGCTGCGCCGGCTTGTCCAGCAGTGCGCGCACAAAGTTGGGCTGGGCCAGCAGGGCATGGTGGACCGCGCCGTTGTAGAGCTGCAGATCCTGCAGGCCGCGCTCGGCGATGCGGGTATCCACCTCCGCAGCCGTCAAGGTGGCGGGGTCGGTGGTGCTGGAGGCCATGGCCATGCACCACAACGTGCCATACAGCGGAACGTACTGCAGATAGGGCCGAAAGACAGGGAACACCGTGCGCACCGATGCGGCGATACGCGCCAGGCTCCCGGGCAGGTGCACCGGCGAGCCCAGGTGCAGCGACAGCACGCCCCCGGGGTTCAGCGCCCGGCGGCAGGCGGCATAAAACTCCACGGTGTACAGCTCCACCGCCGGGCCGAACGGGTCGGTCAGGTCCAGCACGATCTGGTCGAAGCGTTCGTCGCTTGTGCCGATGAAGCGGCGCGCGTCGCCCAGCCGCAGTTCGAGGCGCGGGTCATCAAAAGCGCCGCAGTGGATGGCGCCCAGCCATTCGCGGGCCATGGCGACCACCTCACCGTCCAGCTCGGCCAGCACCACGCGCTCCATGCCGGGCAGCTTGAGCAGTTCCTCGGCCGCGCCGCCATCACCGCCGCCGACCACCAGCGCGCTGCGTACGCCCGGGTGGGCAATGGCCGGCAGGTGCACCATGGGTTCGTGGTAAAAAAATTCGTCGCGCTCGCTCGTCATGAAGCAGCCATCGATGCGCATGACCCGGCCGAACTGCCGATTCTCGAACACCTCGATGTGCTGCCAGGCCGACTGGCGCTGCGCCAGCAGGCGCGTCTCGCGCAGGTAGAAGCCGAAATCGGCGTTCAGGCGCTCGGCCACGTAGCGTGTCGTGGCCTGCGGGGTGGAAAAACCGTTCATCTCAATGCTCCAAAGTGCGGTGCAATCCCTGCGCGCCTTGCAACTGGCACGGCCCACGCCAGGTCCGCCGTGCAAGGGCCGCCCCGCCGCACTGGCAGCATCACCCTGCCCGCATGGCGCAGCCATACGAGAGCGGGGGGAAGCGGCGCAGCTGCACAGGGGGGGGGAGCCCCTTCACGCACGATCGACGCGGTGCAGGTGGGGGTCCACCGGGTTGAAGGCGGCCTGGATGTCGTCGAACAGCTTCTGCGCCTTGGGCCGGTTGTTGGTGGAGTAGTTGCAGACGTACACGTCCAGCGTCACGTAGCCTGCCTCCGGCCAGGTGTGAATGGACAGGTGCGACTCGGCCAGCACCACCACGCCCGTCACGCCGCCACCCTCGCCAAAGCGGTGGAACAGCGTCCCCACCGTGGTCAGGCCGGCTGCGGCCACGCGCTCCTTGCAGAAAGACTCCAGGTGCTCGGCATCCAGCATCAGGCGGCTGTCGCAACGGCAGCCGTGCAGGTCGCCGATCAGGTGCAGACCGGTGGCCTGGCGCTGTGCGGTCGAGGCGGGTGGGGGGTGGACAGACGTGGATTCCTTCATGGAGCGATGGCCCTTTCTCGTTGGCGGAGGTGGCAGGCATCTGCTGTGCTGGCGGTTGGAAGACCCGCAGGCGCAGCCTGCCGACGCACCGCTGTGCTGCATGCGCCGAACGGAAGAAAGGGAGTGTCGCTGGCCGATTGCCGCGCCTTCGTTCCGTGGTGTGCCCGAGGGCGAACATGCAACGTTGACAGCAATCCGCTCGGTAGGACGAGCGGGGCGTACAGCGGTGGATTATAGCCAGCGGTTATATCAAACCCCGAAATCAGGGAGTCGCCGCCATGGACCTGTAAACCCGGGGTGAAAGGGTTTCCCCTATGATGGCGGGTTTCCTCCCTGGCCTTTGAGCCTGGGCGGCGCTTGAACTCCTGCCATGCCCTCCCGTAACCCACCGTCCGCCGGCGCCCTCGTGGAATTGCGCAACGTCACCTTCGGGTATGGCGAGCGCACGGTGTTGCGCGGCTTGTCGCTGACCGTGCCGCGCGGCAAGGTCACGGCGATCATGGGCGCCTCGGGCGGGGGCAAGACCACGGTGTTGCGCCTCATTGGCGGTCAGTACCGGGCGCAGCAGGGCGAGGTGCTGTTCGACGGGCAGGATGTCGGGCACATGGATGCGGCGCAGCTCTATGCCGCCCGGCGGCGCATGGGCATGCTGTTCCAGTTCGGTGCGCTGTTCACCGACATGAGCGTGTTCGAGAACGTGGCCTTCCCGTTGCGCGAGCACACCGACTTGCCCGAGGCGCTGGTGCGCGACATCGTGCTCATGAAGCTGCATGCCGTGGGCCTGCGCGGCGCGCGCGACCTGATGCCGGGGCAGATTTCGGGTGGCATGGCACGGCGTGTGGCGCTGGCGCGGGCCATTGCGCTGGATCCCGAGCTGATCATGTACGACGAGCCCTTTGCCGGGCTTGACCCGATCTCGCTGGGTACGGCAGCGCAACTCATTCGCCAGCTCAACGATGCGATGGGGCTGACCACCATCCTGGTCTCGCACGATCTCGACGCCACGTTCCGGCTTGCCGATCACGTGGTCATTCTCGGCCCGGGCACCATCGCCGCGCAGGGCACGCCCGATGAGGTGCGCCACAGCGCGGAGCCGCTGGTGCGCCAGTTTGTGCATGCGCTGCCCACGGGGCCGGTGCCCTTCCATTACCCGGGGCCCGGGGTGGCACAGGATTTCGGCCCGCCGGGCGGGGGAGCGGCATGAGCTGGTGGCGGCCGTCCGACGTGGGTTTTGCCGTGCGCTGCACGCTGGCCGACATCGGCCTGGGCGCGCGCCTGTTCGCGCGGCTGCTGCGGCTGCTGCCGGCGGCGTTGCAGCGCCCGGGCCTGGTGCGCGACCAGGTGCACTTCCTGGGCAACTATTCGCTGGCCATCATTGCAGTGTCGGGCCTGTTCGTCGGCTTTGTGATGGCGCTGCAGGGCTACTACACGCTGCAGGACTTCGGCTCCACCGAGGCGCTGGGTCAGCTCGTCGCCCTGAGCCTGCTGCGCGAGCTGGGCCCGGTGGTGGCGGCGCTGCTGTTTGCCGGGCGCGCGGGCACCTCGCTCACCGCGGAGATCGGCCTCATGCGCGCGGGCGAGCAGCTTAGCGCCATGGAGATGATGGCGGTGGACCCGGTGCGCCGCATCCTGGTGCCGCGCTTCTGGGGCGGGGTGATCGCGATGCCCGTGCTGGCGGCAGTCTTCAGCGCGGTGGGCGTGATGGGCGGCTGGATCGTTGCCGTCGGCATGATCGGCCTGGACAATGGCGCCTTCTGGAGCCAGATGCAGGGCGGTGTGGAGGTGTTTGGCGATGTTGGCAACAGCATTCTCAAGAGCGTGGTGTTCGGTTTCACGGTCACCTTTGTGGCGCTCCTGCAGGGCTACACCGCCCGGCCTACGCCCGAAGGGGTGGCGCGCGCGACCACGCGCACCGTGGTCATGGCGTCGCTGGCCGTGCTGGGCCTGGACTTCGTCCTCACGGCCCTCATGTTTGGTATCTGACGCGGGCCCTGCGCCTGTGCCACACGAAAGAATCTATGCAACAGTCCAAGAACGATATCTGGGTCGGTCTGTTTGTCATGCTGGGGGCGGCAGCGGTCCTGTTTCTGTCCCTGCAGGCGGCCAATCTGCTGAGCCTGAATTTCGATGCGGGCTACCGCGTGAGCGCGAAGTTCGACAACATCGGTGGTCTCAAGCCGCAGGCTGCCGTGCGCAGCGCCGGCGTGGTGGTGGGACGCGTCGAATCGATCCGCTTTGACGACAAGACCTTCCAGGCGAACGTCACGCTGCTGCTCCAGGAGCGCTATGCGTTTCCCAAGGACAGCTCGCTCAAGATCCTCACCAGCGGCCTGCTGGGCGAGCAGTACATCGGCATCGAGGCCGGCTTCGATGACGCGCTTCTGGCCGCGGGCGACACGGTGACGTCCACGCAATCGGCGCTGGTGCTGGAAAATCTCATCAGCCAGTTTCTCTTCAGCAAGGCGGCCGAGGCCGCCGAACCGGCAGGCAAAACCAAATGACACCCCATCCCACACCGGGCGCACCGTCTTCGCGCCACCGCAACGTCAAGGCCCGTGCTGCCACCGGTGCCTTGCTGGCGCTTGCACTCGTGCTGGCCGGCTGCGCCAGCGGACCGCACACCAGTCCGAACGACCCGTTCGAGCCCTACAACCGCAGCATGACGCAGTTCAACGATACCGTGGATGCAGCGCTGCTCAAGCCCGTGGCCACCGCCTACCAGCAGGCCACGCCGGCGCCCGTGCGCACCGGGGTGAGCAACTTTTTTGCCAATCTGGGCGATGCCTGGTCGTTCGTCAACAACACCTTGCAACTGAACGCCGAAGGGGCCCTGTCCAGCTTTTTCCGCGTCCAGATCAACACCCTGATGGGGCTGGGCGGGGTGCTCGACGTGGCCAGCGAAATGGGCATCGAGCGCCACAAGCAGGATTTCGGGCTGACGCTGGGGCGCTGGGGAATGCCGCCCGGCCCCTACCTGGTGCTGCCCATTCTGGGGCCGTCCACCGTGCGTGACACCCTGGCCTTGCCGGCCGACAACCGCGGCAACCTGGTGCGCCATGTCGACCCTGTTTCGGCCCGCAACAGCCTGACGGCCCTGCGCGTGGTGGATGTGCGCGCCAACCTCTTGCGTGCCGGCGAGGTGCTCGACGACGCCGCACTCGACAAGTACAGCTTCACCCGCGACGTGTTCCTGCAGGTGCGCAGCCAGCGCGCTGCCGAAGCCGCCGGCAAGCAGCCCCTGCAGAACAGCGACAGCGGCATGCTGCCCCCCGAGCCGGAACAATGAGCCGCATCGAATACACACAAGGGTCTGCGCCCCTGGGCTGCGCACTGGAACCATTGAGGAATTTGTGATGAACCGACGTTTTCTGGGCCGCCTGGGGGCCGTCCTGCTGGCTGCCTGGGCTTTGGGAGTGGGAGGCGTGGCACATGCCGCCGACGAAACGCCCGACGGGCTGGTGCAGCGCCTCTCGACCGAGGTGCTCGAATCGCTGCGCGCCGACAAGTCGATCAAGGCGGGCGATATCGACAAGATCATCGTGTTGGTGGACCAGACCATCATGCCGAATGTGAACTTTCGGCGCATGACGGCTGCCGCGGTCGGTCCGGGCTGGCGCCAGGCCAGCACCGAGCAGCAAAAGCGTCTGCAGGATGAATTCAAGATCCTGCTGGTGCGCACCTACGCTGGCGCGCTGGCGCAGGTCAACGACCAGCGCATCGTCGTCAAGCCGCTGCGCGCCGCTCCCGAGGACAAGGATGTGCTGGTGCGTACCGAAGTGCGCGGCCGGGGCGACCCGATCCAGCTGGACTACCGCCTGGAAAAAACGCCGGGGCAGGGCGCAGGCTGGAAAATCTACAACCTCAACGTGCTCGGCGCCTGGCTGGTGGAAACCTACCGTAGCCAGTTCGCTCAGGAGATCAATGCGCGAGGCATCGATGGCCTGATTGGTACGCTGAGCGCGCGCAACAAAAGCAATGCTGCCCGGTAAGCACCATGCTCGTGCTGCCGTCCGAACTCACGCACCGCCAGGCCAGCGCCACACTGGCCATGCTGCTGCAAGGCCTGCGGGCCGTCCCCGGCGCGCAGCTGGTGGTGGATGCGGCGGCGCTGCAGGTGTTTGATTCATCGGCGCTGGCCGTTCTGCTCGAGTGCCGCCGGGAGGCGCTGGCCGAGCGCAAGACCTTTGCCGTCCGGGGCCTGCCGGACGCACTGGCAGGCATGGCGGCGCTCTATGGCGTGGCTGAGCTTCTGCCTGCCGTGGCTTGAGTGGGTGTTCGGCCTGCCCGTGTGATCAACCGAACTTCGACTTCAATACATCCGCTCCATCCTTTCGTGGCTCCGCGGCTCCTCACGCCCCCTGTGCCTGCAGGTTCGCACAGGGCGCCGAGGCCGTAAAATCATTGGCTCCCATGTCCGCTGTCTCCTTCCAGTCCGTCTCCAAGACCTACACCACACCCAAAGGCCCTTTCCATGCGCTCAGCGACGTGAGCCTGGACATCGAGGCGGGTGAATTCTTCGGTCTGCTAGGCCCCAATGGCGCGGGCAAAACCACGCTCATCAGCATTCTGGCCGGGCTGGCGCGTGCCACGCAAGGCCGGGTGCTGGTGCAGGGCTGCGATGTGCAAGCCGACTATGCCAACGCCCGCCGCAAGCTCGGTGTGGTGCCGCAGGAGCTGGTGTTCGACCCCTTTTTCAATGTGCGCGAG
>JANJVG010000147.1 GCA_024710165.1 Burkholderiaceae bacterium | reverse complement strand
CGCATGATCGTGGAGGCCAGCGGCGCTTATTTCACCGACAGCGAAGGCCGCAAGATTTTTGACGGGCTCTCGGGCCTGTGGTGTTCGGGCCTGGGCCACGGCCGCCGCGAGATTGCCGAAGCCATTGGCAGGCAGGCGATGAAGCTGGACTACGCGCCCGCCTTCCAGTTTGGTCACCCGCTGTCGTTCGAGCTGGCCAACCGCGTCAAAGAGCTGACGCCCGCAGGGCTGGACTATGTGTTCTTCACCGGTTCGGGGTCTGAATCGGCCGACACGTCTCTGAAGATGGCCCGCGCCTACTGGCGCGCCAAGGGCCAGGGCACCAAGACGCGCCTCATCGGCCGCGAAAAGGGCTACCACGGCGTGAACTTTGGCGGCATCTCGGTGGGCGGCATCGTGGCCAACCGCAAGCTGTTTGGCCAGGGCATCGAGGCCGACCACCTGCCCCACACCCAGCCGCCCGCAGGGTCGTTCCACAAGGGGCTACCGCCCACGGGTAAAGAGCTGGCCGACCGCTTGCTCGAAGTGATTGCGCTGCACGATGCGAGCAACATCGCCGCCGTGATCGTCGAGCCCTTCTCCGGCTCGGCCGGTGTGGTCATCCCGCCCGTGGGCTACCTGCAGCGCCTGCGCGAGATCTGCACGCAAAACAACATCCTGCTGATTTTTGACGAGGTGATCAGCGGCTTTGGCCGCTCGGGCGCGTTCACCGGCGCCGAGGCCTTTGGCGTGACGCCCGACATCCTGAACTTTGCCAAGCAGGTCACCAACGGCGCGCAGCCGCTGGGCGGCGTGGTGGCCAGCAAGGAGATCTACGACACCTTCATGGCGGCGGGCGGCCCCGAGTACATGCTCGAATTTCCGCACGGCTATACCTACTCGGCCCACCCCGTGGCGTGCGCCGCGGGCATTGCGGCGCTCGACATCCTGCAAAAGGAAGACATGATCGGCCGCGTGAAGGTCCTGGCGCCGTACTTCGAGCAGGCCGTGCACAGCCTCAAGGGCGCCAAGCATGTGGCCGACATCCGCAACTTTGGGCTGGCTGCGGGTTTCACCATTGCCGCACTGCCGGGCGAGCCGGCCCGCCGCCCTTACGAGATCGCCATGAACTGCTGGAAGAAGGGCTTTTACGTGCGCTACGGCGGCGACACCATCCAGCTGGCGCCGCCGTTCATCAGCACGCAGGCAGAGATCGACCGCTTGGTCAGCGCCCTGGGCGATGCCCTGCACGAAACCGCCTGAACTCCTGATTTGATAGCTGCTGGCGCTTGCTAGATAAGCGCTGGTAGCACTTTTTATTTGAAATCATCATGAACCACGACAAGAACGTCACCTCCACCATCGGCCACCTGATTGACGGCCAGATCGTTGCCGACACGGCGCGCACGCAACCGGTGTTCAACCCCGCCACCGGCCAATCGACCACCAGCGTGGCGCTGGCCAGCAAGGCCACGGTGGAGTCTGCCATTGCCTCCGCCGAGGCCGCCTTCCCCGCCTGGCGCAACACGCCGCCTTTGAAGCGCGCCCGTGTGATGAGCAAGCTGAAGGTGCTGCTTGAAGAAAACGCGGACAAGATCGCTGCGATGATCACCGCCGAACACGGCAAGGTGCTGGCCGATGCACACGGCGAGCTGCAGCGCGGCATCGAGAACGTGGAATACGCCAGCTACGCGCCCGAGCTGCTCAAGGGCGAGCACAGCCGCAATGTCGGTCCATCGATTGACTCGTGGTCCGAGTTCCAGGCGCTGGGCGTCACCGCCGGCATCACGCCCTTCAACTTCCCGGCCATGGTGCCGCTGTGGATGTGGCCCATGGCCGTGGCCTGCGGCAACACGTTTGTGCTCAAGCCTTCGGAGCGCGACCCGTCCTCCACGCTGTTCATCGCCCAGCTCGCGCTGGAAGCGGGCCTGCCCCCTGGCGTGCTCAACGTGGTCAACGGCGACAAGCTGGCTGTGGACACGCTGCTGCAAGACCCCCGCGTCAAGGCCGTGAGCTTTGTGGGTTCCACGCCTATCGCTGAATACATCTACGCCGAAGGCTGCAAACACGGCAAGCGCGTGCAGGCCCTGGGCGGCGCCAAGAACCATGCCGTGCTCATGCCCGACGCCGATGTGGACAACGCCGTGAGCGCCTTGATGGGCGCAGCGTACGGATCGTGCGGCGAGCGCTGCATGGCCATTCCGCTGCTGGTGGCCGTGGGCGACGCAGTGGGTGACGCGGTGATCGCGGGCCTGAAGACCGAGATCGCCAAGATGAAGGTCGGCCCCGGCACCGACAACAGCAACGACATGGGCCCGCTGGTCACCAAGCCCCACTTCGAGAAAGTGAAGGCCTATGTGGACAGCGGCGTGGCTGAAGGCGCCACGCTGGTGGTGGATGGCCGTGGCGTGAAGGTGGCAGGCCATGAGGAAGGCTACTTTTTGGGCGCCTGCCTGTTCGACCACGTCAAGCCCGGCATGAAGATCTACCAGGAAGAAATCTTCGGCCCCGTGCTTGGCGTGGTGCGCGTGAAGACGCTGCAGGAAGCCATGCAGCTCATCAACGACCACGAATACGGCAACGGCACCTGCATCTTCACCCGCGACGGCGAAGCCGCCCGCTACTTCACCGACCACATCCAGGTCGGCATGGTGGGCGTGAACGTGCCGTTGCCAGTGCCGGTGGCCTACCACTCGTTCGGCGGCTGGAAGCGCAGCCTGTTCGGCGACCTGCACGCCTACGGCCCCGACGCCGTGCGCTTCTACACCAAGCGCAAGACCATCACGCAGCGCTGGCCGAGTGCCGGTGTGCGCGAGGGCGCGGTGTTCAGCTTTCCGAGCAGCCGCTGAGGGGCGCGCGGGCCCGTGCGGGCCGCTTCCAGCCAAAACGCCCTGCTGACCTTGGGTCTGCAGGGCGTTTTGTTATGTGAAAATTGGTTTCATGGAATTGCGCCACAATGGAGCTCTGGCCAGTGAGGTGATTGGTCAGGGTTTTTACTGAACGCAACCTACAATCAACGCCCCCACCGGATCGTGGTGTTCCGGCCGCGCCGGTCCTGGCTCGGCGGGGGTATTGCCCACTGGAGACTCCCATGCCTGAGAACGCACCGGCCCCGATCCCCCACCTCGACAAGCGTGCGCTGCTGCGCAAGGCTGCTCTGGAATACCACGAGTTTCCCAAGCCCGGCAAGATCGCCATTGCCGCCACCAAGCAGATGGTGAACCAGCACGATCTGGCATTGGCCTATTCGCCCGGCGTTGCCGCGCCCTGCGAAGAAATCGTCAAGGACCCGAATGCGGCATTCAAGTACACCAGCCGGGGCAACCTGGTGGGCGTGGTGACCAACGGCACGGCCGTGCTGGGCCTGGGCGACATTGGCCCGCTGGCGGGCAAGCCGGTCATGGAAGGCAAAGCGGTGCTGTTCAAGAAGTTCTCGGGCATCGATGTGTTCGACATCGAAATCAATGAGAAGGACCCCGAGAAGCTGGTCGAAATCATTGCCAGCCTGGAGCCGACCTTCGGCGGCATCAATCTGGAAGACATCAAGGCACCAGACTGTTTTTATGTGGAACGCAAGCTGCGCGAACGCATGAAGATTCCGGTTTTCCACGACGACCAGCATGGCACAGCTATTGTGGTGGGTGCGGCGATTCTCAATGGCCTGAAGGTGGCGGGCAAAGATCCCTCCAAGGTCAAGCTGGTGACTTCGGGCGCCGGTGCTGCGGCCCTGGCCTGCCTGAGCCTGCTGGTCAAGCTGGGCATTCCGCGCGAGAACATCTGGGTCACCGACTTGGCAGGCGTGGTGTATGAAGGCCGCACCGAACTGATGGATGAAGACAAAATCTTCTTTGCGCAGAAGACCGACCTGCGCACGCTCTCCGAGGTGATTGCGGGCGCTGACGTGTTTCTGGGGCTGTCTGCGGGGGGGGTGCTCAAACAGGACATGGTGGCGCGGATGGCCCCGCGACCGTTGATTTTTGCCTTGGCCAATCCCAACCCCGAGATCCAGCCCGAGGACGTGAAAGCCGTGCGCGACGACGCCATCATGGCGACGGGCCGTTCGGACTATCCGAACCAGGTCAACAACGTCCTGTGCTTCCCCTACATTTTCCGGGGCGCACTCGATTCCGGCGCCACGACCATCACGCTGGAGATGGAAATTGCTGCCGTGCACGCCATTGCCGAGCTGGCCCAGGCTGAGCAGAGCGAGGTGGTGGCAGCCGCTTATGTGGGCGAACCCCTGGCGTTCGGGCCCGAGTACCTGATCCCCAAGCCCTTTGACCCGCGCCTGATGATGAAAATCGCGCCGGCCGTGGCGCAGGCGGCATTTGATTCGGGGGTGGCACTGCGTCCCGTGGCCGACATGGACGCCTACCGCGACCACTTGCAAAGTTTTGTCTATGCCTCAGGCACGATGATGAAACCCATCTTCCTGGCCGCCAAGACCGCTGCCAAGAAGCGCGTGGCCTATGCCGAGGGCGAGGAGGAGCGTGTGCTGCGCGCCGCTCAGATCGTGGTGGACGAGCGCGTGGCCCGCCCCACGCTGATTGGTCGCCCGCCCGTGATTGCCGAGCGCATCGAAAAATTCGGTCTTCGCCTGCAGGAAGGGCGCGACTATGACGTGGTGAACGTCGAGCAGGACCACCGCTACCGCGACTTCTGGCAGACCTACCACCGCATGACCGAGCGCAAGGGCATCACCGCACCCATCGCCAAGATCGAAATGCGCCGGCGCCTGACGCTGATCGGCAGCATGATGCTGCTCAAGGGTGAGGTCGATGGTCTGATCGTGGGAACCTGGGGCCATACCTCACACCACCTCAATTACATTGACCAGGTGATTGGCCGCCGTGCGGGCGTGGCTACCTACGCCTGCATGAACGGCCTGATGCTGCCCGATCGACAGGTATTCCTGGTGGACACGCACGTCAACTACGACCCCACGGCCGAACAGCTCGCCGAAATCACCATGATGGCGGCAGAGGAGATGCTGCGCTTTGGCATCAAGCCCAAGGCGGCGCTGCTGTCGCACTCCAACTTTGGCTCCAGCGACCAGCCCAGTGCCGTGAAAATGCGCCGCACGCTGGAGTTGCTGCGGGTGCAGGCACCGTGGCTGGAGGTGGATGGCGAGATGCATGGGGATATTGCGCTCAGCGGTTCGGCGCGGGCCGCGCTCATGCCGCACAGCAGCCTGATTGGCGATGCCAATCTGCTGGTGATGCCGAACATCGACGCGGCCAACATCTCCTACAACCTGCTCAAAACCGCTGCGGGTGGCAATATCGCCATCGGCCCGGTGCTGCTCGGGGCGGCCCAGCCGGTGCATATTCTGACGGCCAGTGCCACGGTGCGCCGCATCGTCAACATGACGGCTCTCACTGTGGCCGATGCCAATGCCCAGCGGTAAGCATTTGGCGAGTAGCGCGCGCTAACTTACAAGTTCGTTTCCTCGGCAAACCTTTGCCCAAACAATGGGCAATGGCTTGCATTTTTGGGGGGATTCGGTCACACTAGCGCCTTGAAATTTCGGGTTAACCCGTAGTTTCTGAAAGGTGTAGTTTGATGCTGAAGGCTCTAGTCGCCCGGGTTCCCCAAGCGGGTGTTGCGTGTGTTCTGGGTGCTGTGCTCGCGTTGATGCCTGTCGCAGGACAGGCGAGAAATGCGCCGTCCACCCAAGGTCAGACCACCATCACGGTGGCGCAATTGCCACCACAGGGGCGCGAGACTTACGCGCTGATCCATCAGGGCGGGCCCTTTCCGTACGAGAAAGATGGAACGGTCTTTGGCAATCGAGAACGGTTGTTGCCGCTGCACAAGCGCGGCTACTACCGCGAGTACACCGTCAGAACACCCGGCGCGCGCAATCGGGGCGCCCGGCGCATTGTGTGTGGTGGCAAGCCCCGAATGCCGGATGCCTGTTACTACACCAGTGACCACTACGCCAGTTTTCGCGAAATTGTCGAATGACTCCCGTGATGCCCGGCGCTGCGGTGCCGGCATTGCGGTGGGGAGCAACACTTCCCGTTCAATACCCCACTCCGGGGAACTGCCGCAGGCAGGCCATCGGAGTGACCCGATTTATGGACTTTAGAGAAAGAGACGCGGAGATGGATACGCCACTTCGTAAGGATCAGGATCCCCCACTGCGCGGAGTACGCGCCAACATCGTGCAGTCCATTCGCGCTTTTCGCGTGCAGGACCTGCAGGATGCGGCCACAGCGCTGGGGCATCATTTCCTTTACGCCAACCTTGCCCATGCACAGTCCAAGCAGGATGTGCTGGATTTGATTGCACAGCAGTTCACTTTTCCGTCGCATTTCGGCAAGAATTTCGACGCACTGTCCGACTGCCTGACCGATCCGCTGCACAAATCGGGACCCCAGCCCGGTTTCATTGTGGTGCTGGAACAGATTCCGGCGACCGCCAAGTTTGACAAGGAGGCCCGCGAGCAACTGCTTGATGTTTTCCGCGATGCGGCAGATTACTGGGGCGATCGAAAAATTCCGTTCCGCTGTTTCTATTCTTTTCTGTAGCCCGTTCTGCAACCCACGGCCAGGCAGAACGGGCGAAAGAGGCTAACGAGGCATCGACCGAGGTGCAGGGTATTGAACTCGGTACCGAAATGACCGAGAAGATGCCCACCGACAAGCTGGTGGACATCTCTCCGCTGGCGCTGCGCATGAGCAGCCCTTTCAATTCGGGCTACTGGCTCACCGCAGCCTGAGCCTGAGGCTTTCCCTCCTCCTGCATCAACCCGTCCGTGTGACGGGTTTTTGCTTTCCGGGGTGCCGCTATAGTGGGCTGGCTCCCGTTTCGCCCGTTCCCATGTCCAAAGAAAAAACCATTTTTTCCTGCACCGAATGTGGTGGCAGCACGCCCAAGTGGCTGGGCAAGTGCCCGCACTGCAACGCCTGGAACACGCTGACTGAAACGCTGCCCGAGGGCGGCGGTGGAAAAAACCGTTATGCCGGTGCGCAGTTTGCCGGACTCAACATGGCGCAGCCGGTAGCCCCGTTGTCGGCTATCGAGGCCATGGACGTTGCACGCACCCCAAGCGGTTTGGATGAGCTCGACCGTGTGCTTGGTGGCGGCATTGTGGAAGGAGGGGTAGTGCTGATCGGGGGGGATCCGGGCATCGGCAAGTCGACCCTGTTGCTGCAGGCGCTGGATGCACTGCAACGCACGGGGCTTCCCACCCTCTATGTCACGGGCGAGGAGAGTGGCGCACAGGTGGCATTGCGTTCCCGACGTCTGGGGCTGGATCACAGCCAGGTAAACGTGCTGGCAGAAATCCAGCTGGAAAAAATTCTGGCAACCATCGACGCCACGCAACCAGCGGTGGCGGTCATTGATTCCATTCAGACGGTGTTCTCCGATCAGCTTACTTCGGCACCGGGCTCCGTGGCCCAGGTGCGCGAGTGCGCGGCGCACCTGACCCGAGCGGCCAAGGCCTCGGGCGTGGCTATCGTTCTGGTGGGTCACGTCACGAAAGAAGGAGCCCTGGCCGGGCCACGTGTGCTGGAGCACATGGTGGACACGGTGCTGTACTTCGAGGGGGACACGCATTCGAGCTTCCGCCTCGTTCGGGCCATCAAGAACCGCTTTGGCGCCGTAAATGAAATCGGCGTCTTTGCCATGACCGAGCGTGGCCTCAAGGGGGTCACCAACCCGAGCGCCATCTTCCTGAGCCAGCACAGCGAGCCTGTTCCAGGCAGCTGTGTGCTTGTGACGCTGGAGGGCACGCGCCCCCTGCTGGTCGAGATCCAGGCGCTGGTCGATGGGGGGGGCGCCACCCCGCGCCGCCTGTCCGTCGGGTTGGACCGCGACCGGCTGGCCATGTTGCTGGCCGTGTTGCACCGCCATGCCGGGGTGGCCTGCGCCGATCAGGATGTGTTTGTGAATGCCGTGGGGGGCGTGCGTATCAGCGAACCTGCAGCCGACCTGGCCGTCATGCTGGCCATCACCTCGAGTCTGCGCGGCCGGGCCTTGCCCAAGGGATTCATTGCCTTCGGCGAGGTGGGACTGGCGGGAGAGGTTCGACCCGCGCCACGAGGGCAGGAGCGGCTCAAGGAAGCCGCCAAGCTGGGTTTCACGGTCGCGGTGGTACCCAAGTCCAACGCCCCCCGGCAGTCCATTCAGGGCCTGGAAATCCACCCGGTCGAGCGCATCGAGGAGGCGATGGACGTGGTTCGCGGCCTTGCCTGAGAGTCGTAAGTGCTTTCCACGACGGCCGGTGGTGTCCGGCGTAAGACAATCTACGCATGAACTGGCGAAATGTATGGGTGCCCTTGGTGGGCGCGGTCATGGTGGTGGCGTCCTACCGGGCTTACGGGTGGATGGGCGTGGCGGGTATGGCGTCGCTGCTGGTGATGTGGGTGCTGCTGCATTTCACGCGCCTGATGACGGTACTGAAAAGGGCGGCCGACCGTCCCATCGGGCATGTCGACAGTGCCGTGATGCTCAATGCCAGGCTGCGCGTCGGGGTGACGCTCATGCATGTGGTGGCGATGACCCGCTCCCTGGGAGCGCTGCAGTCGCCGGAAAGTGTGCAGCCTGAGTTGTACTGCTGGACCGACGCCGGTGGCTCTCATGTCACCTGTGAGTTTCGGCAGGGCCGCCTGACCACCTGGACGCTGGTGCGGCCACAGACCGGCTAGGCGCCCTGTAGCGCCGTAAAATCAGGGGCTATGCAAACCCTGCAACCCAAAGGAACCCCATGAGCCCCGTAGTTCCCTCGATGGCCGATCGCGACGGCAAGATCTGGATGGACGGCCAGATGGTCGACTGGCGTGACGCAAAGATCCACGTGTTGACCCACACGCTGCATTACGGCTGCGGCGCCTTCGAAGGCGTTCGCGCGTACAACACGGTGAACGGCACGGCGATTTTCCGCCTTGAAGAGCACACCGAGCGCCTGTTCAACAGCGCCAAAATCCTGCGCATGAAGATCCCGTTCACCCAGGAAGAGGCGAACGAGGCACAGAAAGCCGTGGTGCGCGAAAACAAACTTGAATCGTGCTACCTGCGCCCCCTGACCTGGATCGGCTCGCAGAAGCTGGGTGTCTCGCCCAAGGGCAACACCATCCACCTGATGGTCGCTGCCTGGGCCTGGGGCGCCTACCTGGGCGAGGAGGGCATGAAGCGCGGCATCCGCGTCAAGACCAGCAGCTACACGCGCCACCACGTCAATATCACCATGACGCAGGCCAAGGCCGTGAGCAACTACACGAACTCCATCCTGGCCAACATGGAGGCCACGGACGAGGGCTATGACGAGGCGCTGCTGCTCGACAGCTCGGGGTTCGTGTCCGAAGGCGCGGGAGAAAACATCTTCGTCATCAAGGGTGGTGTGATCTACACACCCGACCTGTCGGCCGGCGCACTGAACGGCATCACGCGTAACACCGTGTTTCACATCGCCAAGGATCTGGGGCTGGAGATTGTGCAAAAGCGCATCACGCGCGACGAGGTATACATCGCCGATGAGGCGTTCTTCACCGGCACGGCCGCTGAGGTCACGCCCATCCGCGAACTCGACCGCATCGAGATCGGCAGCGGCAGCCGGGGCCCCATCACCGAAAAAATCCAGAGTGCGTTCTTTGACATCGTCAATGGCCGCAACCCGAAATACGCTCACTGGCTCACCAAGGTCTGAATCATGTCCCAAGCCGTTGTTGAATTGCAGGCCAAAGATCTCAACCACCAAGGGGGCGTGCACTGCCCCAGCCCGAAGGCAAACATGCAGTTGTGGAACACCCATCCCCGGGTGTACCTGGATGTCGCGCACACTGGAGAAGCCAAGTGCCCGTATTGCGGCACGGTGTACCGCCTCAAGGCAGGAGAGGTTGTCAGGGGCGCCCATTGAGCGCAGAGGAGCCTGTGGTCAAGGGTCGGGCAGTCGCAGGCAAAGATGGCGCAAATAAGCCCATCGATACCGGGCTGAGGGTTCCGTTCAAGGTGTACTGGTTCAAGCTTCTGCATCCGCTGCTGGAGCGATGGGGGCGTTTTTTCCTGCAGGGGCGTCAGCACCGGCGCTACTTCGTGATGCCGGGTGACTACGTCAGCGGGTACACCGCCAAATTCGGCTCTTTCGAAGCCGAGGAGATCGCGGTGGCGCGACAGGTGTGTCACGCCGGGCTGGGTACGGATCGGTTGGCGCGCAGCACCATGGTCGATCTGGGGTGCCACATCGGCAACTACAGTGTGGAGTTGGGCCCGGACTTTGGGGGGGTGGTGGCGGTGGATGCCGTGCAGAGTTATGCCCACGTCGCCCGCGCCAACCTGTCCTGGAACGGCATGGAGGGCAAGTCCACCGTGGTGTGTGCCGCCATCTCGGATCGCGAGGGCGAGGTGCGGCTGCACATGGAGCGCCACGGTAATCTCGGACATGCGCGGGTCAGCCAGGAGGCCGATACCAGTCAGGGCGCTGGCACCATCGTGCCAGCCGTCTCACTCGATGCACTGATGCAACGGCTTGATGTGCAGGATGTCTCCTTCATCAAGTTTGACATTGAAGGCCATGAAATCGCCGCCTTGCAGGGTGCCTTGCAGACCATTCGGCGCCATGCACCGGTGATTCAGGTGGAAGTGGACAAGGGCAACCTGCCGGCTGTGCTGAACAGGATGCGCCAGACCGGTGTAGCCTACGAAGCTTGGCAGGTCGTTCGTGGCGATCCGGCCTGTCGCGGTGGGGTGTCCCGCCTGTGGTCCGCCGCGCGAGCGGGCGGCAACCCGGTTTTTGTACAAAAGCTTTCGGGTGAGGCGGCCAACGCGCGGCATCTTCCCTGCGTGTTGCTGGTCCCGGAGGCGCTGGGACTGGATTGGAGCGCAATTTTCCCCGTGCCTGTGAGGTGATGATGCTCAATGCGTTTCCCTGCGTGTGCTGCTTGAACGTGCAATGAACATTCCTGGAGCCCGAGGGTCGTTGAAGTGCCCGGGGGCCGTTGTGCGCCAGAGTCACGCCATGGACGCCTGGATTGCGTGGTTCTTTGCATCCATGCTGACCATTCCGCTGGCCGGCGAGCTCAGTTTGTTTATCAGCACGTTGGCTGCAATCGTGTTTTGGGTTCGCTGTGGGACTCCTCTGGGGTACGGGGGTGTGCCGTGCACCGGATTCTGGCTATGTGCGTTGGCTATTGGATCCATTGTCTTGCTCAAGGGCGCATCGTGGTTCTGGTCAATCGCTCCAGCCGATACGCTGGATTCCGCGGTCAATCACCTTCATTTTTTACTTTGGGTGCCGTTGGTAGTGCTCTTTTCCAGGGCTCGAGAGCCGCTGGATGCCATGCTGCTGGGTGTGCGCATCGCCATCGTTGGATTGTTCGGATGGGCGCTGTGGTTCTGGTGGCGCAATGGCATTGAACTCCATCCCTTGATCCGCTTGGAGGCGGGAGCCCAGAACCCGGGCGTTCTTGGGCAGCTGGCGACCGTGTTTGCACTGTGGATGGGATGGCTTTGGCAGCGTATGCCCAGCTGGCGCAATACGCTTTGGGTTCTGATGGCGGTCTGTCCTGTGATCGCAGCGGGAGGGCGGTCGCACATTGTCGTGATGGGCTTTGGATTGACGCTTCTTTGCATGGCTTTTCTGTGGCGCAGCAAGAAGTCGCTACGCTGGCATGTAGGTGTCGTGGTTTGCGGGATTGCGCTTGCGGGCTGCCTGGCGCAGGTATTGGTGCCCAGAATGTTGCAGGCTTGGCAGGAGATGCAGCATTACCAGCAAGACTCTGCCGCAGCTGTTGGCAGTTCGGTGGGTAATCGGATCGGGCTCTACCACGTGGCATGGAAAGCATTGCCGGATTCGCCTTGGATCGGCTTTGGCGCAGGGACATCCAGAGCACTTGTGGAGCGCTATTCCCCGATTGCCGCGCACTTTGCCGTCATTCGGCACTACCACCAACAAGGGGTGCAGGTGGTCATGGAGACGGGTTTTCTGGGCCTTTTGGCCTGTCTGGCAGCGCTTGCTGCAGTGACGCGCTGGATGCGTGCGGACAGGCGTGTCTGGCCGTATTACCTCATTTTGCTGGGAGTGACGGCTGGGGTGGGTTTGTTCACAGGGTCCTTACAGCAGGGGCTCATTCACACTTTCGTTGTGACGGTGCTGGCGGTATTGGGCGCGGAGCGTTTGAAAGCCAGGTGCGAGGGCGGATGTGAAAACGGTTGACTTGATGCATCCGTTCTGTAACCGATGTCTCCGGTCCTGATAAGCGAGTGCTGGAGATTCAGGAGCGCTGCTGATACAAGGGCAGTCGCAGCACAAAGCACGCACCCCCGCCCGCATGGTCTTCACAGTGCACGGTGCCACTGTGCCCCGAGGCGATGGAGCGCACCAGGGCCAGGCCCAGGCCCACACCGCCAGAGCGTTCGCTGGCGCCGGGCAGCCGGTAGAAGGGTTCGAAGATGCGTTCGCGCTGTGCCACAGGCACCCCTGGGCCGTGGTCGCACACCCGTACCTCGGCCTGACCGTGCTGGCGCAGGATGCGCACGGAAACTTCGCCCTGGCTGTAGCGGCGGGCGTTTTCGAGCAGGTTCCGCAACGCACGGCGCAGCAGTTTCGAGACCCCTTGCACCTGCAGCGATTCGGCGGTGGCGTCCACCTCCAGATCGGCGTCAATGCGCGCGCATTCTTCGGCAGCGAGGCCCACCAGATCGACTTCCTCGACCGTCCCGACGTCTGCCTCGCGGGCATCCAGGCGGCTGGCCAGCAGAATTTCGTCCACCAACTGGTCGAGTTCGGCGATGTTGCGCAGGATTTCTTCGCGGAAGGCAGGGGAGGGTTGTTGGCCGCTCATCAGTTCCAGTCCCATGCGGATACGGGTCAGAGGGGAGCGCAGTTCGTGCGATGCGTTGGCCAGAAGGGATTTGTGCGATTTCACCAGGGTTTCAATGCGCTCGGCGGCGGCATTGAACTGGCGCGCCAGGTCGGCGATTTCATCGTGCCCTTGCGTGGGGACACGCACTGAGAGGTCGCCTTCGCCAAAGCGCTGCACGCTGCGTTGGAGTGCGACCAGGCGCTGTGTCAGCCGCCGGATGATGGGGAACACGCCCACGGCCACGGCAATGCCCACCATGGCCAGCATCCATAAGAAACCAAAGGGGGGGCGCATCCAGAACGCCGCACTGTGTGGTGCTGCGGCGCCAGTGCGGCCCGGGCGATCGGTGCGGGGTGGGCGCGGTGCCATCTGCAGGCTGAAGGATTCGCCCGAGTCGGCCTCGATGAGGTACTCCACTCCTTCGCCCGGCACCATCGGCTGGCGGGCGGCCAGGCCGCGCACCACGATGTCGCCCTGCGCATTGCGCAGCACCAGTTCGCGGGAGGGGGGCGAGATGCTTTGCGCGTTCTGTTCGGCCGCCATCCGCCAGGCCCAGCCCACCACCAGCGTAAGCACCGCGACGCCCCCGACCACGGCTAGCCAGATGCGCAGGTACAGACGGCGGGAAAATGGATTGGCCATGGGGTGCGTTCGGGCGGTGTTTCCGACTCAATCTTGCTGCTTGGCAAACACGTATCCCACACCGCGCACGGTGAGAATGCGGCGCGGGTTTTTGGGGTCGATTTCGATGGCGGCGCGGATGCGGCCCATGTGCACGTCGATGGAGCGGTCGAATGCTTCCAGTTCGCGCCCGCGCACGGCTTCCATGATCTGGTCACGCGTGAGCACACGGCCTGCGCGCTCAGCCAGGGCCACCAGCAAATCGAACTGGTATGAGGTCAGTTCGGCCACTTGACCGGCTGCGGTGACGGTGCGTGCATCGCGGTCGATTTCCAGTGAGCCGAAACGCAGCGCCGGGTTGGCAGGTTGCCCGCCGTCGGTGCGGCGGCGCAGGATGGCGCGGATGCGGGCCAGCAGTTCGCGTGGTTCGAAGGGCTTGGGCAGATAATCGTCGGCCCCGATTTCCAGGCCGATGATGCGGTCCATCGGGTCGCCCTTGGCGGTGAGCATGAGCACGGGTACCTGGGCGGCAGGCCCTGGCAGCGCGCGGATGCGGCGGCACACATCCAGCCCGTCCATGTCGGGCAGCATCAGATCGAGGATTACCAGGTCCGGCAGCGCGCCGCCCTCCGTGCCTTGCAGCTGCGCCAGCCCGCTGGCGCCGTCGCCCCGGTGGGTGACCTGCATGCCCGACTGGCCCAGGTACTCACCCACCATCTGCGCCAGGCGGGTGTCGTCTTCGATCATCAGCAGTGGGGTGCCCATGGTGTCAGTTTCGTGGTGGTTGAAGGCCAGGTTGCAGGGTGCCGCCAGGGTGTCACCTCGCCATGTCGCGAGGGTAAAGCCCCGGTAAACGCCAGAATGCGATGGGAGTTAATTACTATTAAAATAATAGCTGCTTGCGCTTTATGGTAAAGCGCTGGTGGCTGTTTTTGCTTTGGAAGCCAGCCATACCAGCGCCAGCACGGGGGCCCCCAGCAGGGCGGTGGCCGTAAAGAACTGCGCGTAGCCAAAAGCGTTGACGTAGTCCCCCGAGAAGCCCGCCACGAACTTGGGTGCCAACAGCATCATGGAGCTGAACAGCGCATATTGCGTGGCCGAGTAGCTCACGTTGGTCAGGCTCGACAGGTAGGCAATGAACGCCGCCGAGGCGATGCCGCTGGCCAGGTTGTCGGCCGAGACCACGGCGATCAACGCTGTAACGTCATGTCCGTGTCCGGCCAGCCAGGCAAACAGCAGATTGGTGCAGGCACTGAGCACGGCGCCCAGCATCAGGATGCGCATCACGCCAAAGCGCATGGAGAGCACCCCACCCACGAAGGCCCCCGCCAGCGTCATGATGACGCCGTACACCTTGGTCACGGCGGCCACCTCGTCCTTGGTGAAGCCCATGTCCACATAGAACGGGTTCGCCATAATGCCCATCACCACGTCGCTGATGCGGTAGACGGCGATCAGCGCCAGGATCAGCGCGGCCTGCCAGCCGTAGCGGCGCAGAAAGTCGGCAAACGGCTCGATCAACGCGCTGCGCAGCCATTCGGCGGCATTGCGTGCCGGGGGCAGGGCCACGGGCTGGGGTTCGCGTGAGAACAGCACCGTGACCATGCCGACCGCCATCGAGGCAGCCATCACCAGATAGGCTGTTTGCCAGGCGCCGTTCTGGTACGCTGCCGCGCCCTGCGCCACCACCTGCCCCAGCGCGGGCGCTACTTCGGAGCGGGCGGCAATCCACAGCACCCCTGCACCGGCCCAGATCATCGCCAGCCGGTAGCCCGTCTGGTAGGTGGCCGCCAGCGCCGCCTGGTGGTTGGCGTCCGCCGACTCGATGCGGAAGGCATCCAGCGCAATGTCCTGCGTGGCCGAACCAAAGGCCACGGCCAGCGCGCACCACACGATGGGGCCCAGTGTCAGGCGCGGGTCGGCCAGCGCCATGCCCACCAGTCCTGCCACGATGAGAACCTGCGACAACAGCAGCCAGCCCCGTCGGCGCCCCAGCAGGCGGGCGAGCAGCGGCAGCGGCATGCGGTCCACCAGCGGTGCCCACACCCATTTGAAGCCATAGGCCAGCCCCACCCAGCTGAGATACCCGATGGTGCTGCGGTCAACGCCTGCCTCGCGCAGGCGAAAGCTCAGCGTGCCCAGCACCAGTAGCAGTGGCAGACCGGCAGAAAACCCCAGCGTGAGCATGCGCAGGCTGGCGGGTTCCAGGTACACCCGCAGGGTCTGCAGCCAGGAGGTGCGGGGTGTGTCGGGGGCAGCAGAAGGCGGAGCGTTGTCGTGCATGGGGCGGTGTGTTTTTGTCTATTATTCCCGTATGTGCCTGTTTTGCCCCACCCCTGTCGTTGCTTCCTCCTCGTCGTGGTCTGCCCGCAGGGCGTTTCTGCTTGCTGCGGGCGCCAGTGCGGTGGCTCCGGCGCTGGCGCAGGTGGATGTGGGGTCGGCATCGAGTCTTCGCCGGCTGGTTCCAGCCGAAACCCTGGAGCAGTCTGCCGTGCAGCAATATGGCCAGTTGCTCACCCAGGCCCGGGCCCAGCGCGCCCTGGCGCCGGCGGGGCACCCGCAACTGGAGCGCCTGCATGCCATTGCCCGCCGGCTGATTCCGTTCACCATCCCCTGGAACGACCGTGCACGGCACTGGCGCTGGGAGGTCAACCTGATCGGTAGCAAGCAGATCAATGCGTTCTGCATGCCGGGCGGAAAAATCGCGTTCTACACCGGTATTCTGGACCAGCTGCGTCTGACCGATGATGAAACCGCCATGGTCATGGGGCATGAAATGGCACACGCCCTGCGTGAGCATGCACGTGAGCGTATCGCCAAGACGCAGGCCACCAACCTGACGCTGCGCCTGGGGTCGCAGCTGCTGGGCCTGGGGGATCTGGGCAGTCTTGCGGCCAGCCTGGGCGGCCAGTTGCTGACCTTGAAGTTCAGCCGCAGCGACGAGAGCGACGCCGATCTGGTGGGGTTGGAACTGGCAGCCCGTGCCGGTTTCAACCCCGCAGCAGCGGTCAGCCTGTGGCAAAAAATGGGCAATGCCACAGGTTCGGCGCAGGGCGGGCTGGCCTTTTTATCGACCCACCCCAGTGGCCCGGAGCGCATTCGCGAATTGCAGCAAAACGTGCCCAGGGTTCAGGGTCTGTATGAGGCGGCGGCCCGGTAGGTGCTGCGCGCTCAGCCCGCTGTGGCAGTGGAGGCTTGCTCTGCTCCGGACAGAACGTTTTGCGCCCACACCGACAGCTTGCGGGTGTCGGCGCGCAGCACTTCCTGCTTGATGGCCAGGATTTGTGCCGGGTGCATGGAAAAGCTGCGAAGTCCCAGCCCAAGCAGCAGGCGCGTCATGGTCGCATCTCCCGCGGTCTCGCCACATACCGAGACGCTCTTGCCCTGCGCTGTGCACTCGGAAATCACGTCGGCCACCAGACGGAGTACGGCCGGATGCAGGGGATCGTAGAGGTGTGAGACCGATTCGTCGGCGCGATCGATAGCCAGGGTGTACTGGATGAGATCGTTCGTGCCAATGGACAGAAAGTCGAAATACTGCAGGAAATATCGCGTCATCAGTGCCGCGGCGGGGACCTCAATCATGGCCCCCAGCCGGGTTGGCCCGTGCACGGTGCCACGGGCATCGAGTTCGGCGCGTGCCAGGTGCACCTGTGCCAATGTTTGTGCGATTTCGCTGGGGTGGGCGAGCATCGGAAAGAGGATGTTCACCTGACCATGTGCAGCGGCGCGCATCAGCGCGCGCAGTTGCGCACGGAACATCGCCGGGTCTGCCAGGCTCCAGCGGATGGCACGCAGACCGAGTGCCGGATTCAGGATGTCGCCCCGGTGCACCTTGTCCAAGGGCTTGTCGGCGCCGATGTCGATGGTGCGAATGGTGACTGGCAGGCCCTGCATGCTTTCTACGACCTGTCGGTAAGCGAGGTACTGCTCTTCCTCGTCAGGCAGGTTGTCCATGCGGCCCATGAAAAGGAATTCGGTGCGGAACAGACCCACCCCTACCGCTCCGGCTGCCACGGCTGCAGGGGCGTCGTCCGGCATTTCGATGTTGGCCAGCAGATCGACTTTTTGTCCGTCAATCGTGATGGCGGGCGTATGCCGCAGCCGCGCCAGGCGCTGGCGCTCCAGTTCGATCTGGCGCTGGCGAAAGCCGTATTCGGCCAGGATGATGGGGGAGGGGTCGACGATCATCACCCCTGCATCCCCGTCAATGATGACCCAGTCGTCCTGGCGTACAAGCTGGCTGGCCGCACGGGCGCCCACCACCGCCGGAATGTCCATGCTGCGCGCGACGATGGCCGTGTGCGAGGTTTTTCCGCCCACGTCGGTCACGAAGCCGGCAAACACACTCTTCTTGAATAACAGCATGTCGGCTGGCGAGAGGTCGTGTGCCACCAGCACCAGAGGCACATCGACCGTATCGTCGAGCAGCAGATCCTGCTGTGTCTTGCGCCGCGGGCTGCCAGGGGAGGGAGCCACCGGATGGGCCATGCCTTTCATGTGCCGCAAAATGCGGTCCACCACCTGCTCCAGATCGGCCTTGCGCTCACGCAGGTAGTCGTCTTCCATTTCGTCAAACTGGCGGCCGATCACTTCCAGTTGCGTGGTCAGCGCCCATTCGGCGTTGTACAGGCGCTCGGTGATCCAGTGCTTGACACCGCTGGTCAGCATCTCGTCCTGCAATAGCATCAAATGCACGTCCAGCAGGGCTGCCAGTTCATGCGGGGCATCCTGCGGCATCTCTTCCTGCAAGCGCTGCAGCTCGTCCACCACAGCATTGCGTCCACGGCGCACACGGTCGATTTCGCTTTCGATCTGATGCGCTTCGATGAAGTAATGCGCAACCTCCACGCGGCTGGCGCCCACCAGAACGGCACGTCCGATCGCAATGCCACGCGCCACGGCCAGGCCCGGAACGGAAAACGTCATTGCCCTCTCCTTTCAGCCCGCACGGGGGGTGCCGTCGGGCGCATAGTCATTCGCCCTCGCCAAACTTGTCGGCAATCAGCGCCAGCAGGGCATTCATGGCCTCCTGCTCGCGATCGCCGCTGGTCTCGATCTCCACCGTGGTGCCCATGCCCGCTGCCAGCATCATCACCCCCATGATGCTTTTGGCATTGATGCGGCGCTCGCCCCTGCTCATGAAAACATCGCAGGGAAAGCTGCCGGCGAGCTTGGTAAGCTTGGCTGATGCACGGGCGTGCAGGCCCAGTTTATTGTTGATGGTCGTTTGGGTCTTGATCATGGGGTCTGGGATTCTGATTCTGGGGTGCTGTGGCCGCCACCTGCATCACCCCCTGGGTGCCGCCCACCACGGCGCGCTGCACCAGGGCATCGAGCGATTCGGCGCGGTAGCATACGGTGCGCAGCAGCATGGGAAGGTTCACGCCAGTCACGAGACGGGCTTGGCGCTCCTCCACCAGACGTTGTGCCACATTGCAGGGTGTGGCGCCAAACACGTCGGTCAGCACCAGCGTTGGGGGATCGCCCAGCGCCCCAAGCAGGTTTCGGGCCTGCGCCAGAGAGTCTTCAGGGGATGCATCAGCTTGCACATCGAGCGTCACCACGCTGTCGGCGCAGTCGGTGAAAACATGCAGGGCACACTCGCGCAGCGCATGGGCCAGCGGGGCGTGGGCGATGATGAATATGCGCGTGCTCATGGTGGGGCCGTACCCTGTGCATTATCGCTGCGCCCGCGCAGCACGAACCACGCATAGGCCGTAGCATTGCAGGCCATGTACAGCACCATGGCACCTTGGTAAGACGCGTGTGTAGCTGCTCCCGCTGCGGTCAGTCCATCGACCGCCAGGCCCACCCCCCACTGCACCACGAACGCGCCCACAAAGATCACCAGGTTGTAGGCCGACAGCGCACGCCCGGCCAGGGCCTGCGGAAATGTCATGGCCAGTGCGGGCTGCGAAAGGGTGACGAAGGTGCTGGTCATGCAGAACAGCGCCCAGGCCCCGGCTCCCGCCTGCGGGCCCAGGACAACGATCAGTGCGAGCACCACCAGGCTCCATGGCAGACCCAGGGTCATCAGACGGTTGGCCCCCAGTCCCTTGCGCAGCAGCCAGGGGTTGAGCATGCCCCAGGCCCAGAAGGTGCACAGCATCGAGACATTGATCCAGAAAAGACCGGTGGCAGCCTCCAGGGGTGTGTACCCCGCCACCTTCTGCATCCAGGGGCCTGCCCAGAGCGTCTGCATGGCCACCATGCCTCCGTAGCTGAAGAAGCCCAGTGGCGCCAGGCGCTGAAAGTAGGGGTTGCGCCAGACCATTCCATAGCCGTCTTCGGTGGTGGCGCCGGGGGTGGCCGGTGCACTGTCTGCCGTATGCCAGCGAGGCACCCCCAGAGCCATCCACGCCATCGACAACAGCACCAGCGTTGCCAGCCCCCAGAACAGCGGTCGCCATCCCAGCACGGGAAGCAGCCACTGCACGGGCAGTGTGGAGGCCACCATGCCGAGCGAGCCGGTCATCAGCATCCAGGAATTGGCCCGCATCTGTGCGGTGGGCGTGAACCAGCGCCGGTAGCCCGTGAGCGGGGCCATCAGGCAGGCGCTGACACCGGCGCCCACCAGAACACGTCCCGCCAGCAGCCCGGCAAAATGGTCGGCCAGCGAGAACACCAGACACCCCGCAACCGCAACCCCCAGAAAACCCAGCTGGACCTTGCGGGGGCCATGGCGGTCAAGCCACTTCCCCAGGGGCAATTGCGTGGCCGAAAACCCCAGAAAATAGCCGCCCGACAACAGCCCCAGATCGCGCGCCTGGAGCATGAACTCCTGGGCCAGGGTGGGCGCCAGGGTCGCCGTCACGGCGCGCAGCAACGAGGACAAAAAATAGGCAAAGGCAAACGCCAGAAAAACCAGGGTGGCCGCGCGTCGCGTGAGCAAAGTCACTGCAGCTCAAGCCCGGAAAAAAATGGTTCTGCGGCCTCGGTAAGGGCGCGGCTGCTCAACAGGACGGCATGGCAGACGTGTACCTGCGCGGCCTTCACGCGTGCAAACCACACTGCCTGCGCCGCCATGGCGCGGCCCTCGGAGCTCTTGCCCTGGGCTGTCACCTGGAGCGACTGGGGTAATTCCAGCGCACCTGCCAGGTGGTACGGAGCAGGCTCTGGTGCGCCGGGTTGCCCAGCCGCTGGCGCCTGCATGCCTGTCAGAACGGCGGCTCGCCAGTGTGTCAGCGCAGCGCCTGCGAGGGCGGGGTCGCTCAGGCGCGCGCAAGCCACAGCAAACGTGGTGTCTCCGGTCTCGCAACCAGCCATGTGCATGGTCACGGGTGCTCCGGCCAATTCCACGGTGCGCTCTACCTGATCGGGCTTGCAGGGCAGGCTGGCCAGGAGGCCCGCCTCAGGCAGAGAGATCTGGCGCCAGTTCAGTGCGGGGCTGCAGGCAGTGAGCAATGCGAGGGCCACCGTTCCACTTTTTCTTGTCATGCGGTGGATTATCGGCAGATGTGCCTGCGCATGCGTGTTCGGGTGAACCTTTGGCGCGCTGGCGTGTCCCAAGGCTCTGCTGTCCGTCCTGCCGCACAATGGCGGCCATTTTCTTGGGAAGTTGTATGCGATTCAAACATGCGTTGATCGCGGTGGCCTTGGCCGCTGCAGCCTCGGTCGGCACTTGGGCGCTGCTGGGCGCCAGCCGGGCTGAAGCGCCGGAATCCACCTTCGTTCTGCTCGATGGGTCGAGCCAGACGACGGCCGATTTGCGTGGCAAGGTGACCTTGATCAATTTCTGGGCCACCAGCTGTACCAGCTGCGTGGCGGAAATGCCAGAGATTGTCGCCACTTACCAAAAATACCAGGCGCGCGGATTCGAGACGCTGGCCGTAGCCATGAGCTACGACCCGCCCAGTTACGTGGTCAACTTCGCCGAATCGCGCAAACTGCCCTTCAAGGTGGCGCTGGACAACACGGGTGCCGTTGCCAAGGCCTGGGGGGACGTGCGTGTCACGCCCACCACCTACATCGTCAACAAACGTGGGCAGATCGTGAAAACCTATGTCGGTCCGCCCAACTTTGAAGAACTGCACCGTTTGATCGAGCGATTGCTCGTCGAAGCCTGACCTGGGTGGCGCCTTCGATTGCGCACCCAGTCTTCTAGCAGGTGAGAGCCTGCCACACCCGCCTTCTCGTACACTGCTCGCATGCGTCGGTTCCCCACTTTGACGACAAAGCTCATGGCCACGGGATCTCTCTTCCTGATGCTGGCCCTGATCTCCATCGGTCTTACGCTGTGGGTCACCTGGAAGCTCGAAGGCGGCGCAGCTGCAGTCAACGAAGCGGGTCGCCTGCGCATGTACACCGTGCGCATGGCCCTGGCACTGGAAACGCAGGACAGTGCACGGCTGCAGGTGCTCTCCAAGGAGTTTGATGGCAGCCTCGAGTTGCTCCGCTCGGGTGCATCGATGCGACCGTTGTTCGTGCCCTGGAGTGAGGATGTGCGTGCGCGTTTCGAGGACATTCGCTCCGAGTGGTCTGCCCTGCGACAGACGTGGTCCGCTTCACGCAAGCCAGAGGCCGCTACGCTGTCGGCGCAGGCTGACGCTTTTGTCGGTGGCGTGGACCGTTTCGTTGATGCCATCGAAATCCAGATTGCACGCTGGACTGCGGCGCTCCATGTGTTCCAGATTTTCATGATGGGCATGGCCATCGTGGCGGCTGTGGTGTTCATGGCGTTGAGCTTTCTGCTGGTGCTGGCGCCCGTTTCGCGAATGCAGCAGGCTCTGGATCGCGTGCGCCAGGGGGATCTGGGCACCCGCATGCCTGTGGAGTCAGATGACGAATTTGGCCAGTTGGCCGAGGGCTTCAACCTCATGGCCCATGCTCTGCAGACGTCGCATCAAGACCTGGAGCGCAAGGTGCGGGAGAAAACGGCCAGTGTCGAGATCAAGAACCAGCGCCTGTCGGCCTTGTACGAAATCAGCGCCATGGCTTCGGAAGCCGGTTCACTGGCCACGCTGGCCAAGGGGTTTGTGCAGCAGGCTCGCAAACTTGCTGGGGCTGACGCTGCCGTGGTCCGCTGGTCCGACGAAGCCAACGAGCGTTACGTCATCCTAGCTGCCGATGGCCTGCCGAAGGTGATTGCACAACGTGAGCATTGCCTGAACGCGGGTGCCTGCCTGTGCGGCCCCATCGGAGACCATCCGCGCACGCGTGTGATTCCCATCATCTCCCAGAAGGACATGCTGCTGCCCCATTGTCATGAGGCAGGCTACGAGGTGTTGGTGGCCATTCCGGTGATGGTGCAGCACCGTGTGCTGGGTGAGCTCAACCTGTTCTTCCGTTCCAGTGCGGAGCTCAGCAGTGAGATGCGCGACTTGCTTGAAGCGATGGTGCGCCATCTGGCCAGCGCCATGGAAGGGCTGCGTGCTATCGCCCTGGAGCGCGAGGCAGCTGTTTCAGAAGAGCGCAGCCTGCTGGCGCGCGAGTTGCACGATTCGATCGCGCAGTCGCTGGCCTTCCTCAAGATACAGACGCAGTTGCTGCGTGATGCGGTGGCCAAGGGCAATACCGCTGCCCGCGACCGCAGCATGGCCGAACTCGATGTGGGCGTACGCGAATGCTATGCCGATGTGCGCGAATTATTGGTGCATTTCCGCACCCGGGCCAACCAGGAAGATATCGAAGGTGCGTTGCGCTCCACGCTGTCCAAGTTTGAGCACCAGACGGGTATCACCACCGATCTGGTGCTGAGCGGGCACGGGCTGCCGCTGGCCCCGGATGTACAGATCCAGGTTTTGCATATGGTGCAGGAATCGCTGTCGAATGTGCGCAAGCACGCGCAAGCAAGCAGGGTGCAGCTGCGTGTGCAGCGCCACCCCTGGGTCTTCGAGGTGCAGGATGACGGTGTGGGTTTTGACTCCAGCGTGCAACGCTCGCCTGATTCGCTGCACGTCGGGTTGGGCATCATGCGCGAACGCGCCCAGGGTATAGGTGCCACCGTGCAGGTGCAGTCGGCGCCGGGCCAGGGCACCACGGTGCGGCTGGCGCTGCCCCAGCAACCGTCGCAGGCCGCCGAAGAGGGCGCCGAGCCTGATACCGAATCTGTCCAGGCCCTTCCATGACAGTCGCTTCTCCCGTCATTTCGATTCTGGTGGTCGATGACCACACCTTGTTCCGCCGAGGATTGATCGCGCTGCTGGAGCAGGATATCGGCCTGCGTGTGGTCGGAGAGGCGGGTGATGCAGCGCAGGCGCTGCGCATCATGCCCAGCCTGCAGCCCGATGTGGTTCTGCTGGATAACCATTTGCCCGGTGTGCTGGGCATTGATGCCGTGAAAGACCTGCGCGCGCTGTCGCCGCGCTCGCGCGTGCTCATGCTCACCGTGAGCGAGGATGCCCAGGATCTGGCCACGGCCTTGCGCAACGGTGCGCAGGGCTACTTGCTCAAGACCATCGATGGCGATCTGCTGGCCCAGGCCATTCGGCGGGCTGTGCAAGGTGAGCCAGTGGTCAGCCAGGAGTTGATGGGTAAATTGGTGGCAGCCTTCCAGGCGCAAGGGGGGGCGCCACAGGTGCCCGCCCCGGTCCGGGCATCCGATCCAGTGGAGATAGCGGAGCCAGGCGCGTCGCCGCTCTCACCTCGCGAGGAGGATGTGCTGCGGGAAATCGCTCGAGGCGCCAGCAACAAGGAAATCGCCCGTACCCTGCAGATCGCTGAAACCACGGTCAAGATCCATGTACAGCATATCCTGCGCAAGCTGGGCCTGAGTTCGCGCGTGCAGGCCGCAGTGTACGCATCTGACCGTGGGCGCTGATGCTCTGGTTTCATGCATCGAAAGTCCGCTTCCTGGAGATGCCGAGAATCATCGCCTTGCTGCATTGCACATCATCGAGATAGCTACGCCTATCCCTGGCGTTTCCGCCCCGCCTGACGATGATTTCGACGTCTCTTTTTTCGGCAAACTTCTGACCAGGGATACTGGCACTGGGTATTTCCGGAGTACCCGAGTCCGGCTAGCCTAGTTCTTTGGGATGATGCCTTGGAGTTCCCCTCGTTCTTTTTGCGGGCTGCAGCCCTTCGGCAGAAGGATAGGCAAAGCCATCGCTCTAGGCGACGATGCCGCTACTCACACAAGAGAGGAATCGTTCTCATGGCACAAGCTCCGCTGTCTGCGGGCGACAGTCCGCAAAAAATGCGCAAGGCCTGGTCGGTGCTGATCGTCAGTACCCTATCTTTCACGGTCTGCTTCATGGTTTGGATGATGTTTGGTGTGATCGGTATTCCGATCAAGAAAATGCTCGACCTCAACTCGACCCAGTTCGGTTTGCTCATGTCCATGCCCGTGCTCACGGGTTCGCTCGTGCGCGTGCCGCTGGGCATCTGGACCGACAAGTACGGCGGCCGTGTGGTGATGGCGGCCGTCATGGCCACCACGGTGCCCGCCATCTGGCTCATGAGCTACGCCACCGAGTACTGGCATTTCCTGACCATCGGCCTGTTTGTGGGGCTGGCGGGCGGCACCTTCTCGGTGGGAACGCCCTATGTGGCGCGCTGGTTCCCCAAGAACCGCCAGGGTACGGCCATGGGCGTGTACGGCGCGGGTAACTCGGGCGCGGCGGTCAACAAATTTGTGGCGCCAGTGTTGGTGGTGGCCTTTGGCTGGACCATGGTGCCGCAGGTCTATGCCGCCATCATGCTGGGCACGCTGGTGCTGTTCTGGCTGTTCAGCCACAGCGACCCGGCACACCTGGTGCCCAGCAACGTCAAGTTTACTGACCAGCTCAAGGCGCTCAAGGATCCCAAGGTGCTCAAGTACTGCCAGTACTACAGCATCGTGTTTGGCGGCTATGTGGCACTGGCGCTCTGGATGGTGCAGTACTACGTGGGTGAGTATGGACTGGACATCCGCGTGGCAGCCTTGCTGGCGGCCTGCTTCTCTCTGCCCGGCGGAGTGCTTCGCGCCATTGGTGGCGTATTGAGTGACAAATACGGCGCCCACAGCGTGACCTGGTGGGTGATGTGGGTGAGCTGGATCTGCCTTTTCCTGCTGTCGTACCCGCAGACCGAGTTCACCGTCACCACCGTCAATGGCCCGGTGACCTTCGAGATCGGCCTCAACGTCTACTTATTCACAGCCATCATGGCCGTTCTCGGTGTTGCCTGGGCTTTCGGCAAGGCCAGTGTTTTCAAGTACATCAGCGACGACTATCCGCACAACATCGGCGCCATCAGCGGCATCGTGGGCTTGGCTGGCGGAATGGGGGGCTTCATTCTGCCCATCATGTTTGGTGCGCTGATGGACCTGACCGGTATCCGCTCCAGCGCATTCATGCTCATGTACGGCGTGGTCTGGGTTTCACTCATCTGGATGTACTGGACCGAGGTGCGCCGCTCCGACTACATGGGTAACCAGGACCAGAACCTGGCCCAACAACACTGACAGGAAACATCCATGACCAACCCTTACGCAGGTGGGCGCACCATTGACGACTGGCGCCCCGAAGATGAACGGTTCTGGGAGCAGACCGGCAAGAAGGTGGCTTACCGCAATCTCTGGATCTCCATACCGGCGCTCCTGTGCGGCTTTGCCGTGTGGGGCATGTGGGGCATCATCACCGTGCAGATGCTCAACCTGGGTTTCCCGTTCACGCAGGCAGAACTGTTCACACTGACAGCCATTGCGGGTATCTCGGGAGCCACCATGCGCATCCCCGCGTCTTTCCTGATCCGTATGGCCGGGGGTCGCAACACCATCTTCCTGACCACGGCCATGCTGCTGGCACCCGCCATCGGCACGGGCGTTGCCTTGCAGCACCCTGAGTGGCCGCTGTGGGTTTTTCAGCTCATGGCGCTCTGGTCCGGTGTGGGTGGTGGCAACTTTGCTTCCAGCATGTCGAATATCAGCACCTTCTTTCCCAAGCGCCTGCAGGGTACAGCGCTCGGATTGAACGCAGGTCTGGGCAATTTTGGCGTGACCACGATGCAGATCGTCATTCCGCTGGTCATGACGATGGGATTGTTCGGAGCCTTGGGCGGGGAGTCGAAGTCGCTGATCAAGGACAGTGGCTGGATCTTCGGAAAGATCGCTGCGGGCACCCCCACGTGGATCCAGAATGCGGGTTTTGCCTGGGTGATATCCTTGGTCCCGCTGTCCGTTTTGTGTTGGTTTGGCATGAATAACCTCAAGTCGGTGACTCCGGCGGCGGGTAGCCCTATCGCTGCCTTTCTCAAAGTCACCTACCTGTATTCGCTGGCATTCCTCCCTTCCATCGGGATGCTATATCTCTACCTGCCAGCACCGACAGGCTTGGGACTGCTGAATATGTGGGTGGCCATTCCGCTGGACATCATCGCAGCGCTTCTGGTGATGAAGTTTGCCGCCTTCGGTGCCATGAAAGAAAACGTGGCCAAGCAGTTCGCCATTTTCCGCAACAAGCACACCTGGTCGCTGACGGCGCTGTATGTGGTGACCTTCGGCTCCTTCATCGGGTTCTCGATGGCACTGCCTCTGGCCATCACGGTGATCTTCGGATTTCAGCACATTCCCGATGCCTCCGGTGTAATGCAACACACGCTGAAGAACCCCAATGCGCCTTCGGCACTCACCTATGCCTGGATTGGTCCCTTCGTGGGCGCCGCCGTGCGACCCATCGGGGGCTGGATATCCGACAAATTCGGTGGATCGATCGTGACGCAGATTATTTCTGCCGTTATGGTGGTGGCTTCTGTGGCGGTAGGGTACGTCATGATGCAGGCCTACAGCTCGGCAACGCCGGAACAGTATTTCCCCATGTTCATGGGGCTGTTCATCGTACTGTTTGCAGCCAGCGGCGTGGGCAATGGATCCACGTTCCGCACCATCGGTGTGATGTATGACCGCGCTCAGGCAGGTCCTGTGCTGGGCTGGACATCGGCAGTGGCGGGCTACGGTGCTTTTATAGCGCCCGTGCTGATTGGTGAGCAAATCAAGGCGGGCACACCGCAGAACGCCTTCTACGGCTTTGCCGTGTTCTATGCAGTTTGCCTGGTGCTCAACTGGTGGTTCTACCTGCGCAAAGATTCAGAATTCAAGAACCCCTGACCAACACCTCTTTGGCCCCTCGAAATACCTTTTGACT
The DNA here is from genome assembly GCA_024710165.1 of Burkholderiaceae bacterium. GTDB lineage: Bacteria > Pseudomonadota > Gammaproteobacteria > Burkholderiales > Burkholderiaceae_C > Simplicispira. Next base: position 21,426 of record JANJVG010000147.1, on the reverse strand, counting down.
GGAGAAACCTATGAGCCATTTTCTGGACCGGCTGAACTATTTCAACCGTGAACAGGAGCCGTTTTCGGGCGACCATGGCGTTGCCACCGGCGAGGACCGCACTTGGGAAGACGCCTACCGTGACCGATGGGCGCACGACAAGATCGTGCGCTCGACCCACGGAGTGAATTGCACGGGTTCTTGTTCGTGGAAGATTTACGTCAAGGGCGGCATCGTCACCTGGGAAACCCAGCAGACAGACTACCCCCGCACACGTCCCGACCTGCCCAACCACGAGCCACGCGGCTGCGCGCGCGGCGCCAGCTACAGCTGGTATCTGTACAGCGCCAACCGCGTCAAGTACCCCATGGTGCGCGGGCGTTTGCTCAAGCACTGGCGTGCAGCGCTTGCCGTGGCAAAAAGCCCTGTGGAAGCCTGGACCAGCATTGTCGAAAACGAGTCTGCCCGCAGCGAATGGCAAAAGCAGCGCGGCCTGGGCGGCTTTGTGCGTAGCACCTGGGATGAAGTCAACCAGATCATTGCGGCAGCCAACGTCTACACCATCAAGAAGCACGGCCCGGATCGCATCATCGGCTTCTCGCCGATTCCGGCGATGTCGATGATCAGCTATGCCGCGGGCAGCCGCTATCTGAGCCTGATTGGCGGCGTGTGCATGAGCTTCTACGACTGGTATTGCGACTTGCCTCCCAGCAGCCCGCAGGTCTGGGGCGAGCAGACCGACGTGCCCGAGTCGGCTGACTGGTACAACTCCACCTTCATCATGGCCTGGGGTTCCAACGTGCCCCAGACCCGCACGCCCGATGCCCACTTCTTCACCGAGGTGCGCTACAAGGGTGCCAAGACCGTGGCCGTTACGCCCGATTACTCCGAAGTGGCCAAGCTGGCCGACCTCTGGATGCACCCGAAGCAGGGCACCGATGCGGCCGTAGCCATGGCCATGGGGCATGTGATTCTGAAGGAGTTCTACTTCGACAAGCGCTCGGCGTACTTTGACGACTACGCTCGCCGCTACACCGACCTGCCTCTGCTGGTCGTGTTGTCCGAGAAGACACTGCCCGATGGCCGCAAGGTCATGGTTCCAGGCCGCTATGTGCGCGCCAGCGACTTCCCGGACCAGCTGGGCCAGACGAACAACCCCGACTGGAAGACCGTGGCCTATGGCCTCGATGGCACGGTGGCACTGCCCACCGGTTCGATCGGTTTCCGCTGGGGTGATAGCGACCGGCCCGACCTGGGGAAATGGAACCTGGAGAGCAAGGATGCCCGTACCGCCAACGAGACGCCGCTCAAGTTGTCGGTCATCGAGGACGGCGCGCAGGAACACGACATCGCCGATGTGGCGTTCCCGTATTTTGGTGGTGTAGCCACGCCCAATTTCACCGCCAATGAGCAGCATGGTGGTGACGTCATGGTACGTCGTGTGCCGGTCACGCGTCTGTCGCTCCAGGGCGATGGGGTCTCTGGTGAGGTCATGGTGGCCACCGTGTTTGACCTGCAGGTCGCCAACTACGGCGTGAACCGTGGATTGCAGGGCGAAGTACCGAACGCAGGCTATGACGCCGATGCGCCTTACACACCAGCCTGGCAGGAAAAAATCACCGGCGTGCCGCGTGACCAGGTCATCACCATTGCACGCCAGTTTGCCGACAACGCCGACAAGACCCATGGCAAGAGCATGGTCATCATCGGTGCGGCCATGAACCACTGGTACCACTGCGACATGAACTACCGCGGCATCATCAACATGCTGATGATGTGCGGTTGCATCGGGCAAAGCGGTGGTGGCTGGGCGCACTATGTGGGCCAAGAAAAGCTGCGCCCGCAAACCGGTTGGACCGCACTGGCCTTTGCTCTGGATTGGATTCGTCCGTCGCGCCAGATGAACAGCACCAGTTTCTTTTACGCTCACACCGACCAGTGGCGCTACGAAAAGCTGGCCATGGAAGAAGTGCTCTCGCCGCTGGCGGACAAGAGCCGCTACAGCGGCTCCATGATCGACTACAACGTGCGTGCCGAGCGCATGGGCTGGCTTCCCTCTGCACCGCAGCTCGAAACCAACCCCATGCAGGTGTTCAAAGACGCCCAGGCACGCGGCTTGGACGCTAAGGACTATGTGGTGCAGTCCCTCCAGGATGGCTCGCTCAAGATGAGTTGTGAGGATCCGGATAATCCGGCCAACTGGCCACGCAACATGTTTGTCTGGCGCTCCAACATTCTGGGCTCTTCGGGAAAGGGCCACGAATACTTCCTCAAGCACCTGCTGGGGACCACCAATGGAGTGCAAGGCAAGGATCTGGGGACGCAGGATGCCAAGCCGGAAGAAGTGCGCTGGCACGCCCAGGCCCCTGAAGGCAAGCTGGACCTGCTGGTCACGCTCGACTTCCGCATGAGCACGACCTGCCTGTATTCAGACATCGTGCTGCCCACGGCCACCTGGTACGAGAAGAACGACCTCAACACCAGCGACATGCACCCCTTCATCCATCCGCTGTCCACGGCGGTGGAGCCTGCCTGGCAGGCGCGCAGCGACTGGGAAATCTACAAGGGTTTTGCCAAGGCTGTGAGTGAGGTCAGCGTGGGCCATCTGGGCGTGGAAAAAGACGTGGTGCTCACGCCCATCATGCACGACACCCCCGCTGAAATGGCGCAACCCTACGGTGTGCGTGACTGGAAGAAGGGCGAAGTGGCCTTGATCCCGGGAAAAACCGCACCGCAGATCACGGTGGTCGAGCGTGACTACCCGAATCTGTTCAAGCGTTTCACGGCCCTGGGTCCGCTGATGGACAAGGTGGGCAATGGCGGCAAGGGCATTTCCTGGAACACGCAGACCGAGGTGGGCCAACTGGGTGACCTCAACGGCCGGGTGCGCGAAGAAGGCGTCACGAAGGGCATGCCACGCATTGTTTCGGACATTGACGCGACCGAAGTGGTGATGATGCTGGCCCCCGAGACCAACGGTCATGTGGCCTGCAAGGCCTGGGAGGCGCTGGGTGTGCAGACGGGTCGCGACCACGTTCACCTGGCACTGCACCGCGAAGACGAAAAAATCCGTTTCCGCGACATCCAGGCTCAACCACGCAAGATCATCAGCTCGCCCACCTGGTCCGGGCTGGAGAGCGAGAAGGTCAGCTACAACGCCGGCTATACCAACGTGCATGAGCTGATTCCATGGCGCACCCTGACGGGCCGCCAGCAGTTCTACCAGGATCACCCATGGATGCGCGACTTTGGCGAAGGTTTCTGCAGTTACCGTCCACCGGTCAACCTCAAGACGCTGCACGAGGTGCAAGGCAAGATGTCCAACGGCAATCCCGAGATTGCCCTGAACTTCATCACGCCGCACCAGAAGTGGGGTATCCACTCGACCTACAGCGACAACCTGCACATGCTCACGTTGAACCGTGGCGGTCCGGTGATCTGGCTGAGCGAGGACGATGCCCGCAGCGCAGGCATTGTGGACAACGACTGGGTGGAGCTGTTCAACTCCAACGGAGCCATTGCGGCACGGGCCGTGGTGAGCCAGCGCGTGAACAACGGCATGGTGCTGATGTACCACGCGCAGGAAAAGATCATCAACACCCCCGGTTCGGAGATCACCGGGACGCGTGGTGGTATCCACAACTCGGTGACCCGGATCGTGCTCAAGCCCACGCACATGATCGGTGGTTATGCGCAGTACAGCTATGGTTTCAACTACTACGGCACCATTGGCACCAACCGGGACGAATTCGTGGTGGTGCGAAAAATGAATCGCGTGGACTGGTTGGACGAGCAGGCCGAAGCCGCAACGTCGCACGCCTGACTAGCCCCGAAAGAAGGAGATCACGATGAAAATTCGCGCACAGATCGGCATGGTGCTGAACCTGGACAAGTGCATTGGCTGCCACACCTGTTCGGTCACCTGCAAGAACGTCTGGACCAGTCGTCCCGGCGTGGAATACGCCTGGTTCAACAACGTCGAGACAAAGCCCGGCATTGGCTACCCCAAGGAATGGGAAAACCAGGAGAAGTGGAACGGCGGCTGGAACCGTAACCCCGACGGTTCCATTGTCCCGCGCCAAGGTGGCAAGTGGAAGATGCTCATGCGTATCTTCGCCAACCCCAACTTGCCGCAGATTGACGACTACTACGAACCCTTCACGTTCGACTACGACCATCTGCAGTCGGCACCCGAAATGAAGGCGCCGCCAACGGCACGCCCGCGCAGCCTGATCACCGGCCAGCGCATGGAAAAGATCGAGTGGGGCCCGAACTGGGAAGAAATCCTGGGTGGCGAATTCAGCAAGCGCAGCAAGGACAAGAACTTCGACGATGTCCAGAAAGACATCTACGGCCAGTTCGAAAACACGTTCATGATGTACCTGCCGCGCCTGTGCGAGCACTGCCTGAATCCGGCGTGCGTGGCGTCATGCCCTTCAGGATCCATCTACAAGCGCGATGAAGACGGCATCGTGCTAATCGACCAGGACAAGTGCCGCGGCTGGCGCATGTGCATCTCGGGCTGCCCGTACAAGAAGATCTACTACAACTGGCAGACCGGCAAGGCCGAGAAGTGCATCTTCTGCTACCCGCGCATCGAGGCGGGCCAGCCCACCGTGTGCTCGGAAACCTGCGTGGGTCGTATTCGGTATCTGGGCGTGCTGCTGTACGACGCAGACCGCATCCAGGAAGCCGCCAGCGTGGAACGCGATCGTGACCTGTACCAGGCACAGCTCGACATCTTCCTGGACCCCAATGATCCTGAAGTGATTCGCCAGGCTCGCATCGACGGCATTCCCGATAACTGGATGGATGCTGCACGCAACAGCCCTGTTTACAAGATGGCCGTGGAATGGAAGGTGGCCCTGCCGTTGCACCCCGAGTACCGCACGCTGCCCATGGTGTGGTACGTACCGCCACTCTCGCCGATTCAGTCGGCAGCCAACGCAGGCCATGTGGGCGTCAACGGTGAGATCCCCGATGTCTCCCAACTGCGTATTCCTGTGCAGTACCTTGCCAACCTGCTCACCGCAGGGGATACCGCGCCCGTGGTGCGTGCACTGGAGCGCATGTTGGCCATGCGTGCCTACCAGCGCGCAAAGCATGTGGAGCAAAGGCAGAACCTGCATGTCCTCAAGCAGGCGGGCATCACCCAGGATGAGGCCGAGGACATGTACCAGATTATGGCCATTGCCAACTACGAAGACCGATTCGTGATCCCGTCCACTCATCGGGAATACGCCGAAAACGCTTTTGATCTCCGCGGTGGCTGCGGCTTCTCGTTTGGCAACGGGTGCTCCGATGGGGCCTCCGATGTGAGTCTGTTCGGTGGCAAGAAGCCGCGCACCATCCCTATCAAGGCCACGTTGTAAGGGCACGCCATGTTCCAGAAAAAAACACAGTCGTTGCGACTGACACTGAGGGCACTGGCCAGCCTGCTGACCTACCCGGACGCGCAATTGCGCGAGGTATTGCCTCAGCTGGTCGAGGTTCTGGAGACCGAACAGGTGCTGCGACCTCAGCGCCTGGTCGAGTTGCAGGCCCTGTGTCGACAACTGGCGCTGACCGATCCGATCGATGTCGAGGCGCATTACGTCGAGACCTTCGACCGAGGTCGTTCGACTTCGCTGCACCTGTTCGAGCATGTCCATGGCGATTCGCGCGACCGTGGACCTGCGTTGATCGACCTCCTGGGCACCTACGAGCGTGCGGGTCTGCATTTCAGTGCCAGCGATTTACCCGATCACTTGCCTGTCGTGCTGGAATTTGCCTCCACCCAGCCGCCTGAGGTGGCTCGCAGTTTTCTCGGCGAGATGGAGCACATCCTCAATGCACTGTTTAGCGCGCTGCTCGCCCGTGGCACGCCCTACGCCAGCGTGCTGGCCGCCATTCTGGAGGTTGCTGGCCGGCAGGCGCAGCCTGTGCCTGTATCGCCCGAGCCCGAGATTGACGAGTCTTGGGACGAGCCTGCCGCTTTTGATGGTTGCAGCAGCCGCGGTCAGGCCAAGCCTGGACAGCCGCAGCCCCTGCATTTTGTCCGTAATCCCCGCGCATCCGAAGGAGTCTCCGTATGACCGCCTGGCTTGATACCCTGCTGTTTGGCATTTATCCCTACATTTGCCTGGCTGTTTTCTTCCTTGGCAGCCTGATCCGCTTTGACCGTGATCAGTACACATGGAAGAGCGATTCGTCCCAACTCCTGCGCACGGGCAGCCTGCGCTGGGGCAGCAACCTGTTTCATGCAGGGGTGCTGATTTTGTTCTTTGGGCACTTCGTGGGCATGCTCACGCCCCATGCGCTGTACGAGCACTTCATGAGTGCTGGTGCCAAACAGATCATGGCCATCGTCGTGGGAGGCGTGGCCGGTTTGATGGGCATCATTGGTTTGTCACTGCTGTTGCACCGTCGCCTGACAGACCCGCGCATCCGCGCCACGTCCAAGACCAGCGACATCGTGCTGCTGTGGCTGCTGTGGATTCAGCTTGCGCTGGGCCTGGCCACCATTCCGCTGTCGGCTCAGCACCTGGACGGCTCCATGATGATGAAGCTGGCGGAATGGGGGCAGCGCATCGTCACCTTCCGCTCCGGAGGCGTTGAGCTGCTGGCAGAGGCCGGATGGATCTTCAAGCTGCACATGTTTCTGGGTATGAGTGTGTTCCTGATCTTCCCGTTCACCCGTCTGGTGCACGTTTGGAGCGGTTTTGGCACGCTGGCCTATGTGTTGCGCCCCTACCAGTTGGTGCGCGCCCGTCGCCTCAATTTGCCTGCTGGCCACAACCAGCCGGGTGGCCGCTCTTCGCATTGATACGCACCCTGGGAAGGAGAACACCATGAGTGGATGTGGAAGCGGTGGCTGCGGTTGTGCAGGCACTCCGGAGGCAGCAAACGTGTTGACCCCTGTGCAGCAGGAACATTTCGATGCCCTTGCTGCCAGCGTGGCGGCGCCAATGGCTCCGGCTGCGCAGCCCGCGCTGCCGGTAGCTCGGGTCAATGGCGTGGCCTTGCATGCATCGGGCGAATGGCTGGACGAGCAAAGCTTGCGCCAGCGTGCCTGCACCGAGCTGTTGCGTCAGGCTGCACAGCAGGCGGGCCTTTTGCCGGAAGGGGACGTGGCTGGTACCGACGGATCGACCAGTGCGGCGGCCGCCGCCGCCATCGAGCAATTGCTGGAGCGTGAACTGCAGGTGCCCGAGCCCTCGGATGAGGCATGCCGTCGCTACCACGAAGCCCACCCATCGCAGTACATGCAGGGCGAGCGTGCGCGTATGCGCCATGTGCTGTTTGCTGTGACGCCTGGCGTCGATGTCAAACAACTGCGCCTGCGCGCCGAAGCCCTGCTGCTGGAGTTGCGCTGCGCCAATGACGGCGGCGAGGCTTTCCGTGCGGCAGCTGCCAAGTGGTCCAACTGCCCCAGCGGCAGCGAGGGCGGTGAGCTCGGGTGGCTTACCCGGGCCGACTGCGCTCCAGAATTTGCGCGTGAGGTCTTTGGCGGTGCCGAGATTGGTGTGCTATCGCGCCTGGTGCATAGCCGCTTTGGGTTGCATGTGGTTGAAGTGCTGGAGCGCGAGGCGGGCCAGCAGCCCACCTTCGATCAGGTCCGGGGGGCTGTGGCGTTGACGTTGCGCCAGCAAACCTGGACCAACGCCCTGCGCCAGTATCTGCAACTTCTGGCGGGAGCTGCCGTGCTCGAAGGCGTGGACATCGAAGGCGCCGAGACCCCACTGGTGCAATAAGCACCTCTGAAAGTTCGGCCATGCCCGACGACGAGCTGCTGGCGCGCTTGCGCCGCTTCAACGTGGATGCGTTTCCCCAATATCGGGAACAGTTCAAGACCCTGGTGGAAGAGGGGCAACGTCCGACGACCCTGTTTATCGGTTGTTCGGACTCTCGCCTCGTCCCCTACCTGCTGACGGGAGCTGGACCCGGCGAGTTGTTTATCGTCCGCAATGTGGGAGCCTTTGTGCCGCCCTATGACGGGTCCCATGGTTTGCATGGCACGGCTGCCGCCATCGAATTTGCGGTACTCAGCCTGCAGGTAAGCCGCATCGTGGTGTGCGGGCACAGCCATTGCGGCGCCATCAAGACCTTGTACGGCGAAGTGCCGCCCGAGGCGCAGAATCTGCAGCGCTGGCTGGACCTTGGACGGGAAGCGACGCTGCCTGTGGTGCCTAGCCCCGAGGCGCTGCTGCGCACCGAGCAGCGCGCTGTGGTGCTGCAGCTGGAGCGGCTCATGGACTATCCCATGGTGCGAAGGAGGGTCGAACAAGGTGCCATCACCCTGCATGGGTGGCACTGGGTGATCGAGGACGGCGAGGTGCATGTGTTTGATGTGAAAACCGGTGGCTTCGTCCCGGCTTCACGTGCCACCTCCAGCGGCACCGGCCCTTATCACCCCTATGTGGAACACGATGGGCAGGTGCTGGTGGAAGACTGACCCTGGCTTTCTTCTCGGGTGTGTTGTGGAATTTGCGTGGGTTGCTGTGGTGTATGTGCGCAAGCACCCCTCGTCTGAGGGACGCGGCGGGATATCCCGGTCCCCGGATGGGGCATCGGCGAAGTAGCAAAATATTACAATTAGTCAAATCCAGCCGTGGCGCGGCCTGCCGGCAAAGCGCTTAAAAATCCGTCAGATCCGGCATTTTCAAATCGCTAAACTGCCACACTCCCGCCGCCCAATTTATTGGGCGGCTTCGTTTTCCCGGGCCGCTTGGCTGCAGGGAATGCACGCTACGCACTACCAACGGAAACCCACACCATGAAGCGAGAAAACCTGGGCCGCGCACAGGATGTGACGGCCACCCAGCCCATCAGCCTGGATGTGCTGAGGGAGAAATACCTCAAGGCGGGCGAAACCAGTGCCGAGGACCTGTTCCGGCGCGTCGCACGGGCGCTGGCCTCCGTGGAAGCCGAAGCCGATCGTGAAAAATACGAGGCCCTGTTCCTGGCCAATCTGCACGCGGGAGCCATTGGCGCCGGGCGCATCATGAGCGCGGCCGGTACCGACATCCAGGCCACGCTGATCAACTGCTTCGTCCAGCCCGTGGGCGACTGCATCCAGGGCGTGGACGACGAGGGCTTCCCCGGCATCTACGAGGCCCTGCGCGAGGCCGCCGAGACCATGCGCCGCGGCGGTGGTGTGGGCTACGACTTCTCGCGCATCCGCCCGCGCGGCGCCGAGGTCAAGGGCACGCACTCCATGGCCTCGGGTCCGTGCAGCTATATCAACGTGTTCGACCAGTCGTGCTCCACCGTCGAGAGCGCCGGTGCGCGCCGCGGTGCCCAGATGGGCGTGCTGCGCATCGATCACCCCGATGTGCACGACTTCATCACGGCGAAGCGCACTCCCGGCCGGTGGAACAATTTCAATGTTTCGGTGGGTGTGAGCGATGCCTTCATCCAGGCCGTGATCGACGACCAGCCCTGGGAGCTGGTGCACAAGGCCCGCCCGGGTGTCACGGTGATGGAGCAGGGCGCCTACCAGCGCGATGACGGTCTGTGGGTATACCAGAGCCTGCCCGCACGCGAGCTGTGGGACACCATCATGAAGTCGACCTACGATTTCGCCGAGCCAGGCATTCTGTTCCTGGACCACATCAACCAGGACAACAACCTGCGCTATTGCGAGAAGATCGCCGCCACCAATCCCTGCGGCGAACAGCCCCTGCCGTCCTACGGCTGCTGCGATCTCGGCCCCATCATCCTGACGCACTTCGTGCGCAACCCGTTCGGGTTTGATGGTGTGCCAACGTTCGACTTCGATGCGTTCGCCAAGTCGGTGGCGCTGCAGGTGCGTGCACTTGACAACGTGCTTGACGTTACCTTCTGGCCCCTGCCTCAGCAGGACGCCGAGGCTAAGGCCAAGCGCCGCATCGGCGTGGGATTTACCGGCATGGGCAATACCCTGGCCATGCTCTGCCTGCGCTACGACAGCGCCGAGGGCCGCGCCATGGCTGCGCGCATTGCCGAGTCCATGCGCGACTGCGCCTACGGAGCCTCGGTAGCGCTGGCGCGCGAGAAGGGTGCTTTCCCCCAGTTTGATGCCGATGGGTACCTGGCCGACGGAACCTTTGCCAGCCGCCTGCCTGCTGCACTCAAGAAGCAGATCCGTACGCACGGCATCCGCAACAGCCACCTGCTGTCCATCGCGCCCACCGGCACCGTGAGCCTGGCCTTCGCCGACAACGCCTCCAATGGGATCGAGCCGCCGTTCTCCTGGATGTACAAGCGCCGCAAGCGCGAGGCTGACGGCAGCATGGCCGAGTACGCCGTGGAAGACCATTCGTGGCGCTTGTACCGCGAGCTGGGCGGCGACGTATCCAAATTGCCCGAGTATTTCGTTTCGGCGCTCGAGATGTCGGCCCAGGACCACATTGCCATGATGGAAGCCGTGCAGCCCTTTGTTGACACGGCCATCTCCAAGACCGTCAACATTCCTGCCGACTATCCCTACGACGACTTTAAGGGCCTGTATCTGCAGGCCTGGCGCGCCCGCCTCAAGGGTCTGGCCACCTACCGCCCGAACAACATCCTGGGTTCGGTGCTCGAAGTGCACGCCGCGCCCGCGGCCGACAAGCAGGCCCCCGCCGCCGCGCCCGAAGCGCCGCCCGTGGACCCGATGCGCACCGTGATCGAGAGCCGTCCCAAGGGCGCTCTCTCGGCCGTGGCTGAAAAGGTGGATTACTGGACGCAGGAAGGCCAGAAGCGCTTGTACCTCATCGTTTCGTTCCTGCCGGTGCCCAACGCCGAGGGCACGGGCATGGTGGACCGCGCCATCGAATTCTTCATGCCCGTGGGCCAGAGCGGCGAATCGCAGCAGTGGGTCACTTCGAGCATGCGCCTTCTGTCGCTTGCCGCGCGCGGCGGCTTCCTGGAGCGCGCCCTGTCCGACATGCGCAAGGTCGCCTGGGACCGGGGCCCCGTGCGTCTGGGCACCCACCAGAAGGACGACGGCACGCAGGTGCCCAAGTGGCATGACTCCGAAGTGGCAGCGATTGCCTATGCCATCCAGAACATCCTGGCACGCCGTGCCCGACAGCAGAGCCCGGCCTCTGTACAGGAGGCTCTCCAGGGCGATGCGGCCATGGCTGTGGCACCGCCGGTCATGGCCGGTAAGAAATGCTCCGAGTGTGGTGCCCATGCCATGATCCGCAAGGACGGATGTGACTACTGCACCCAGTGCGGGCACCTGGGAACCTGCGGGTGAGTGACAGGCCGGTCATCACGCTGAAACCGGCCTCGGGCACCACCCCGCTCCGGCCTGTGGGGCAGACGGATCAGTGTTGGCGGATGCGCTACCTGATGCTGGCGCCTCACCGGCTGGGTTTCTTTTTGGCCATGGTATTGCTTGCGGCCTCGGCCGTCTGGTGGGTCTTGGTGCAAGTCGCACGGGCCAGCGATGGTGCGCTGTCGCTGCACCACGCGCTTTCATCCTCGCTGGCGCACGCGGCGGTGATGGTGTTCGGTTTCATGCCCCTGTTCTTTTCCGGCTTTTTGTTCACCGCCGGGCCCAAGTGGCTTGGGGTGGAGTCTTGGAGTACGCACAAGCTCCTGCCGGTCCTGTTGCTGCAGGCGGGAGGCTGGCTCCTGTGGCTGGCTGGTGGGCATGTACTGTCGGCCATCGCGCTGGCAGGGGCCGTGCTGGCCGGTCTGGGGCTTGCGGGCATGACGTTGCTGTTCTGGCAACTGTTACGCCGCAGCCAGGCGCAGGACCAGATCCACGCGCGTGCCATTGGCGTTGCGCTCATCACGGGCAGCCTGGCGGTGGCTGGGATGGTGGTCAGCCTTGCGGTGCAAGCGCAGGAGTATGCGCGTGTCTTTGTTCTGACGGGGCTGTGGAGCTTTGTCGTGGTGGTTTATGCCGCGGTGGCGCACCGCATGATCCCTTTCTTCACTTCGAGCGCCATGCCGTTCATCAAGGTCTGGCGCCCGTTCTGGCTGCTCTGGCTCATGCTGGGCGCAGCTGTTTTTGAAGCCGTTGTGGTCTGGCTGGAACTGGTCGGCCTGCCGCAGGGTACGGCAGGAACGGTATGGACGCTATTACGCGGCCTGCTGGAGCTGGGTGTGGGCGCCGTGCTGCTGTGGCTGGCGGGGGTATGGGGGCTGGTGCAGAGCCTTAAAAACCGGCTGCTGGCCATGCTGCACATTGGATTTCTCTGGCTTGGGCTGTCGTTTGTGCTGGCAGGGGTCTCTCAATGGAGCGGGCTGGTGTACGGCGCTCCGCTGATCGGTCTTGGCACCCTGCATGCGCTCACCATGGGATGCCTGGGTTCGCTGATGCTGGCCATGGTGACGCGCGTGTCATGTGGTCACAGCGGGCGCGCGCTGGTGGCCGACCGCATCGCCTGGTCTGTGTTCTGGGTGCTGCAGGCGGCCACTGTGCTGCGCATCGTGGCTGCCATTCCGACCGAATGGTCGGCCTGGCTGATGGTAGTCGCCGCTTTCTTGTGGTTGGGCGTGGTGTCGGTCTGGGGTGTGCGGCTGGGACCCTGGTATGGCCGCTTGCGTGCCGACGGACGGCCTGGATGACGATGAACGCCCCCTTGCGGCGCAGCGCGGCTTTCCCCTTCGCTTGCTTTGCCATCCCCACTCTTGCCACGGCGCGACGGCTCCTGTGTGATGGCCGCTGGCCTGGGGCGTACCGGCTTCAGTCGTTGCGTGTGGCGCACAGCGCAAGGAGTCCTTGAGCCCATGCCGCACGGAATCATCCAAGATGCATGGGATCAGGGCCTCGCACCCGGCGGCGAGGCCGTTGGCCTGCTGGCGTCGATCATGCAGACGCGCCAGACCATCCTGCCCAAGCGGCTGGGTCCCCCCGGGCCGGATGCACAGCAGCTACGGACCATCGTGGCGGCTGCTTCCCATGCACCGGACCATGGTCAGATCCTGCCCTGGCGTTTCGTGCTGGTGCCGCAGGGTCAGCGCTCACGGCTGGCGGAGGTGTTTGCTGCTGCCTTGCTGGAGCGTGATCCCGCCGCCCTGCCGGAACAACTGGAGCAGGCGCGCGAGAAGGCCTACCGCTCGCCGGCACTGATGATGGTGCTGGTAGACGGCCAGCGTGGTGATCCCGGGGTGAGCCTCAGTGAACGTATTTTCTCGGCGGGCTGTGCAGTGCAGAACATGCTTCTGATGGCCACAGCAATGGGCTATGGCTCGGCGCTCACCAGCGGCAAGGCACTGCAGTCCACCGCCTTGCGTGATCTGCTGGGCCTGGGGCCGCAAGAGCATGCGCTGTGTTTTGTGAGCCTGGGCACGGTGCTGGCACGCAAGGGTGCCCGCGTACGACCGCAGCCGGAAGCATTTTTTAAGACCCTGGAGCCCGGGCGCGATGCGCCGCACGTTCCTTGAATCCACCACCCTACGATGGAATCCCGCAATGGAAATCACCTGCTTTGACGATCTGCTGCGTGCAGCACATGCCCAGCCCGAGCCCCAGCGCCTGCTGTTTGTCTTCACGGGGGTTGAACTGCCCGACGACGCCACGGCCGAACAGCGCGCTGCCTTTGACGCAGGCCACGGCGGTGCGCTGGTGCCGCGCATGTGTGTGGACAAGCTGCCTGCCGAGATCGACAGTTTCGACACCCTGGTGCAGGAGTCGCAGCAGTTCGGCCAGGAGTGGGTGATTGTCTTTGTGGCCGCCATGTCCGGCGCGCTCAACCACGTTCCCACCAGTGAGGAGGCCGAGCAGCCCCTGCAGCGCATGGTCGAATCCATCAAGCAGGGCATGCTCGGGTCCTTCATTCCCTTCAACCGACAGGGCGAGACGGTGCACTTCGGGTAAAGCCATGGCTGCGCAGCGAACCCCTTTGCCTGGTTTTGGTGCCCCGGCGGTCGGCTTTGACACACCGTTTGAAATGCTCGAAGCCTGTCACGAGCGTGTGCAGCGCACGCTGGGCCTGTTGCAGCGGCTGATCGCCTACCTGCACACCGACGGCTGTGATGAATCGGCCCGCCAGGCCGCACGCGATGTGTTGCGCTACTTTGACATCGCCGCGCCGCTCCACCATGAGGACGAAGAGATGCACGTCTTTCCGCCGCTGCTGGAGAACGGTACCCCCGAGGTGCTCGCCGCAGTGCTCCGGCTCCAGGCCGACCACCATGCCATGCACACCCACTGGCAGGAAGCGCGTGAGCGCCTGCAGGCCCTGGCACACCAGCAGATGGACGCATTTACCTCTGACGACGAAGTCTTGTTCGGGCGCTTTGCACGTGGCTATGACGTCCACATCTCTACCGAAGAAGACCTGGTGTACCCTGCTGCCCGTGCTTTGCTGGGCCCGCAGGCCTTGGCGGACATGGCGCAGGACATGCGACGCCGCAGGGGCGCCATTGCGTAATTCGCTATTAAACCAATAGCTTCAAGCGCTTGATAAATAAAGGCTGGAGGCCTAAATCATTAGTGAATCACAACCGGGTTCTGTGCCAGCCCGGTATAACGGTCGAGGGTGTCCTCCACCTCTTCCTGGGTAGGGGTTTCACGCTGCCAGGCCAGGATTTGTTGCTGGAACATCTCGGCCCAGGACCCGTCGAGGTACACCTCTTTGCCCGAGCGTTTGTCCACGATTTCGAAGCCGTGGCGCGCCAACTGGGGAACGGCTGGCGCAGCATCATGCAAGGCCGGGTTTTCTGCAGCGACGGTATCGGGCAGCATGTGGACCACCACGAAGGAATCCGAGTCGTAGAGCATATGCATGGTGTTCTCCCTGAACTGGTTTCCTGTGAGATGGCTGCGCGCCGCTGAAGTTCAAGGCCGCGCAGCCTCCATGCCTCCAGTATTCCACGAAACCGGCATGCCTTGCTGGCCGCCGACCGGTGGGCGGCCAGATCAGGGGGCTTCGCGGCTGCGCAGGTTCAGCTCGGCAAAGTCGCCGTTGGTCTGGGTGATGCGGATGCGCACCGGAAGGTAGTCGAGTTCGGGCGCCAGCCAGACCTGGGCCTTCTGGTCGTAGTCGCGGCGCGGCAGTCGCTGCAACTGCAGTGCACGCACCATCCCCGTGGGCAGGTCCAGTGTTTCTTCACCTTCCACGGTGAACGTCCACAGGTCGGCGGCGCGCGCGCTCACGGTGGGAATGGCGACAAGCGTGCCCACTGGGTAGCGCTGTGGCGCTGCCGACAGCATGGCGCTCAGCTGCAGGAAAACGCTGAGCCGGTCCTGCGCGCCGGGCGAAATGGCCGCCGAAGGCGTGTTGGCACTGAAGCTCACCTGCCCTTGCGCAAAGTCGAAATGGGCTGCCCTCTCGCTGCGCGAACGGTCGCCAAAACGCCGGGGCTGCAGGCCCAGCGGCGAAATCTCGCCCACACTGGTCTGCGAGCGCGAGCCCAGAAACAGCACGCTGATCTCCTGCCGGGCCTGGTACTGCTGGCCGTCGTGTTGCCACAGCAGCTCGGCCCTGGCGCTGTACTGGAAGCCCTTGGACTGGCCCGCCACCTCAAAGCCCAGGCGCACGGGCGCGGGAATGCGTACCGGGGCCGGTTGTGCACTGCCCGTGCCCTCGGCTGCCCCGGGCGGGGTGATGGCAATGGCACTGCCGCGTTCTGAAGCCGTGCTGTCGACTTCGTTCAGGGGCGCAGCAAGGGGGGGCTCCGGGGGGGGCGTCAGCGCTGGTGTGACGGGGTCTTGCTCCATGGCGGTGTGGTCGGCGGTCTGCGCATCCGGCGTTGGAGGCACCGGGTCGTCGCTGCCCTGCGAGAGCTCCTGGGCCGCCACGGCATCCACTGCGGCGGTGGGTGCCTGCGTGGTGGGGGATGCTGCCGGGGGCGCCGGGCGGGGCTTTTTGCGCGGTGGAGCCTGTGGTGCTGGCGCGGCTGGTACTGCCAGCGCCACAGGCGCAGCGGGTGGGTGCGGTGGTGCGATGGTGCGGGTGTTGAACACCGGCCGGGTGGCTGCCAGAAAAGGGGGCGCTGTTGGCGCTGCCACGCCCAGCAACAGCGCGTGCAGTGCCAGCACCAGGGCGGTGACCACAAGCAGCGGGCGGCGGGGAATCATGCAATCAGTCAAAAAACGTGAGCGTCAAGGTTAACCGACGCTGCGATGGCACTCCGCCAGTGCAGCGGGCTCCTAAAATCGGTGCGTTGTGGCAGTTCACCCCGCCGCCCTCCCAGGAATTTCTTCTCTCCAACGCTCCGCACGCCATGAAACTTGCCACCCTCAAGGACGGCTCCCGTGACGGCCAGCTCGTGGTCGTCTCGCGCGACCTGGGTACGGCCCACTACGCCACCGGGATCGCGCACCGCCTGCAGCAGGTGCTGGACGACTGGGGCTTTCTCTCGCCCCAGTTGCAGGACCTGTACGACAGCCTCAACGCCGGCCGCGCGCGCCACGCCTTTCCGTTCGATCCCCGGCAGTGCATGGCGCCGCTGCCGCGTGCCTACCAGTGTCTGGAGGGACGGGCCTCCCTGCAGCACGCCACGCTGGAATGCCAGGTGCGCGGCACCGAGCTGCCCGAGGCACAGCGCCGCACGCCGCTGCTGCAGCAGGCCGCCAGTGATGGCTGCGCGGGGCCGTGCGACGACCTCGTGGCACCCAGCGAGGCCATGGGCATCGACTTTGGAGCCGGTCTGGCCGCGGTCACTGGCGACGTGTTGCGCGGCAGCACGCCTGCGCAGGCGCTCGACGGCGTGCGTCTGCTGATGCTGGCCAACACCGTGGCGCTGCGCAGCCTCGAACCCCAGGAGCGCGAGCGCGGCCAGGGCCCGCTGCAAAGCCGCCCCGCCACCGCCTTCAGTCCCGTGGCCGTGACGCTGGACGAGCTGGGCGCCGCCTGGGTCCAGGGCCGTGTGCACCTCGCCCTGCAGACTTCCTGGAATGGCCGCAAAGTCGGTTTGTTCGATGCCGGCGAAGGCATGGACTTCCACTTCGGCCAGCTCATCGCCCAGGCTTGCCAGACGCGCCACCTGCGCGCGGGCACCATCGTCTGCAGCGGCCCCGTGGGCCAGAAGGACGGCACCAGGGGCTACGCCAGCATCGCTGAGAAGCGCTGCCTGGAGACGCTGCAGGACGGCCAACCCGCCACCGGCACCCTGCAGGCTGGCGACACCGTGCGCATCGAGATGAAGGGCCGTGATGGACAAAACCTGTGTGGCGCCATTGACCAGACGGTGGCAGTTCTGGCCGAAAGCCCGGCGTAGCATCTACCGGAAAATTTGAAAGAAAAACGGCTCTAGCCTTTGATTGGAAAGCGCCTGAAGCTATTGTTTCAATAGCGCTCAGCCGGCTTCCACTTCCACCAGGCAATCATAAAACGTCGGCCCGCGCCCGAGGTCGGTCAGCGCCTGGCTGGTGAGCTGGTTGACGTTGTGGCCGTCCAGGCCCAGCTTGCGCCACCAGATGCCCAGGCCGTTGACCACGCCGGGTCTGGCGCGTTCGCTCACATGGGCGTGGCAGCGGTAGCTGCCCCGGCCGTTGAACACGCGCACCACGGCGCCCTCTTGGATGCCGCGCGCGGCCGCGTCCTGTGGGTGGATCTCCAGCAGCGGGCGGCCCTCGATGTCGCGCAGGCTCTTCACGTTGACGAAGGTGGAGTTGAGGAAGTTGCGCGCCGGCGGCGAGATCATGGCCAGCGGGTACTGGGCGGAACGGCCCGCCGCCTCGTGGTTGGGCACATGGTCGGGCAGGCCGTCCAGGCCCTGCGCGGCCAGGCGCTCGCTGAAAAACTCGCAGCGGCCCGAGGGTGTGGGAAAAGCGCCTTCAGCAAACGGCGCGTCCGGCCCGCCCAGCGGCGCGAAGCCCTGTTCCAGCAACAGGTTGAAGTCCACCTCGGCGCCATAGGCCTGGCGGCAGAGCTGCTCGTCGCTGTCCGCGAAGCAGGGCTCGGTGAAGCCCATGTGCGCGGCCAGTTCGCGGAAGATTTGCGTGTTGCTGCGCGCCTGGCCCAGCGGGACGATCGCGGGCTGGTTCAGCAGCACGTCGGTGTGGCCGTAGGCCACATGCACGTCCCAGTGCTCCAGCTGCGTGGTGGCGGGCAAAACGTAATCAGCGTAGTCGGCGGTGTCGGTCTGGAAATGCTCCAGCACCACGGTGAACAGGTCCTCGCGCGCAAAGCCCTGCACCACCTTGCCCGATTCGGGCGCCACGGCCACGGGGTTGCTGTTGTACACCACCAGGGCCTCGATCTTGGGGCCGAAGACGGGCGAGGATTCGCGCAACAGGTCGTCGCCAATCGTCACCATGTTGATGGTTCGCGGGCTGAGGCCCGCCAGCAGATCCGGGCGCTGCAGCGCGGTACGGTCCACCGGGAAGCTGCCTGAGCTGGACAGCAGCACGCCACCCGCGCGGTGCCGCCAGGCCCCCGTGAGTGCGGGCAGGCAGGCCACGGCGCGCACCGCGTTGGCGCCGCCGTGCACGCGCTGCATGCCGTAGTTCAGGCGGATGGCGGCGGGCTGCGTGGTGCCGTAATCGCGCGCGAGCTGGCGGATCTGCTCCACCGGCACGCCGCAGACCTGCGCGGCGCGCTCGGGCGGCCATTGCAGGGCGCGTTCGTGCAACTGTGCCCAGCCCACGGTGTGGCGTGCGATGTAGTCGTGGTCGAGCCAGTCATGGGTGATGAGCTCGTGCATCAGCGCCAGCGCCAGCGCGCTATCGGTGCCGGGCAGGAGCTGGATGTGCTCGTGGCATTTCTCGGCGGTTTCGCTCTTGCGCGGGTCGATGCACACCAGCTTGGCGCCGTCGCGCTTGGCCTGTTGGGCGATGCGCCAGAAATGCAGGTTGCTGCCAATCGAGTTGCTGCCCCAGATGAGGATGAGCTTGGCCTCGGCGAAGAACTCCACCTTCATGCCCACCTTGCCGCCCAGCGTGTGCACCAGGCCCTCGCCGCCGGCGGTGGCGCAGATGGTGCGGTCCAGGAAGGAGGCGCCCAGGCGGTGGAAGAAGCGCCGGTCCATGCTCTCGCCCTGCACCAGGCCCATGGTGCCCGCGTAGCTGTAGGGCAGGATGGCCTGCGGGTCGCGCGCGGCGATCGCGCTCAGGCGCGCGGTGATGTCCGCCAGCGCCTCCTCCCAGGTGACGGGCGTGAACTGCCCGCTGCCCTTGGGGCCCCTGCGTTTGAGTGGCGTGAGGATGCGCTCGGCGTGGTAGGTGCGCTCGGGGTACTTGGATACCTTGGCGCAGAGCACGCCGCCGGTCTGCGGGTGCGCCGGGTTGCCCTGCACGCGCGTGGCCACGCCGTTCTCCACGGTGGTGAGCAGGGCGCAGGTGTCGGGGCAGTCGTGCGGGCAGGCGCCGTGCACCTGGCGGGTCGAGAGGGCAGGAAGGTGGGGGGACAAGGTGTGCGCGGAGGTCATGCCGTGATGTTAATGAATATGCAGGGGGTTCTTGTGCAAGAACCCATGGCACACCGGTCAGCGCGCTGCCTCGGCATCGACTGGGAGTGCCACGCAGCCAGCCTGCCCGGATACGCCGGATTCATTCACCCTTCTGACTGGTCGACGGGGTCTTTGATGCTGCAGTGGTTCGCGGCGGAGTAAAGTGTTACAAGCGACCGTGAAGGTCACGGTTCGTGTAAACCATCTCTCGGAGGAGTCCGCATGTTTCCAGAATTTCGCGACCTGATTACCAAACTCAAGACAACCGACCGTCACTTTCTGCGCTTGTTCGATCAGCACAACGAACTCGACCAGAAAATCAAAAACATGGAAGCAAGCATTTCTCCTGGCACCCACGAAGAGATCGAAACGCTGAAAAAAGAAAAGCTCCTGCTCAAGGATCAGCTGTACACCATCCTGAAAAACGCAGGCTGAGCGGTCTCGCTGGCCAGGCTGCCTGTTTGCGACTCTGGCCGTAAATTCAGCCCAAAGCGTCGTTTACCTGGTCGTTGAATTCGGCCAGGCTCACGGCGTCGCCAATCTCGCGGGGCAGGGCGTCGCGCACCGAGAAAACGCCCAGGATCTTGTTCGCCGGGGTGACGATGGGCAGGTGGCGAAAGCCGCGCTCGATCATGATGAGCACGGCCTCGGACACCTTGGTGTGCGGATCCACACAGTGTGGGTTGGGCGTCATCACCTCGGCGGTGGGCGTGGTCTGCGGATTGAGGGCCTTGGCCAGCACGCGCGTCATCAGGTCGCGCTCGGTCAGGATGCCGAGCAACGCGCCAGCGGTGTCCAGGATCAGCACGCTGCCGCAGTTGGCGCGGGTCATCACACAGGCAGATTCCCAGACGCTGGCCTGGGGCCCCAGGCTCACGACGTGGCGCTGGGAGAGGGACTGAAAGACGGTGCGTTCGGCCATGGGGTGCTCCTGGTGCAACAAACCGCAGGGGTCAGCGAAGGGACGCGTTGATCTTCTCCAGCGCCTTGGCGCCGGGACACAGTTGCTGAGCGCCCAGGGCATTGAGCGGTGTGTCGCTGGTGTTGAGCGACAGGTGCAGGTCTGTGGCTACGGGGTCCAGGTACAGAAGGCCTGTGACGACTTCGCCGCGCGCATGGTGTGCATTCATGTAGCTGAGCGCGGCATAGCGGTCGGTGGGGTCGTAGTCGGCATGGAGTTTGCGCAGGCGCAACACACTGCCGTCGTGCTGCTGCACATCGATGGTTTCGCCGGGCGCGTACTGGGCGGTGATTTCGCCGTGCTGCGGCATGAAGTCGATGCGGCTCACAGCCTCGTTGTGTTGGCGCACGTAGTCGTAGCTCTTGGTGCTGCCCGCGTGGTTGTTGAAGGTCACGCAGGGGCTGATGACGTCGATGAAGGCCGCACCGCCGTGGCCCAGCGCACCCTTGATGAGTGGCACCAACTGCTCCTTGTCGCCCGAAAAACTGCGCGCAACGTAGGTGGCGCCCAGTTGCAGCGCCAGACCGACGAGGTCCACCGGGCTGTCGTTGTTGATGACGCCCTTTTTGCTGCGCGATCCCTGGTCTGCCGTGGCCGAGAACTGGCCCTTGGTGAGGCCGTAGACACCGTTGTTCTCCACGATGTAGGCCATGTTCACGCCGCGCCGCATGGCATTGGCGAACTGGCCCAGACCAATCGATGCCGAGTCGCCGTCGCCGGAGACGCCCAGGTAGAGCAGGTCGCGGTTGGCCAGGTTGGCGCCCGTCAGCACCGAGGGCATGCGTCCGTGCACGGTGTTGAAGCCGTGCGAGGCACCGAGAAAGTAGTCCGGTGTCTTGGAGCTGCAGCCGATGCCCGAGAGCTTGGCCACGCGGTGCGGCTCGATGTCGAGCTCCCAGCATGCCTGGATGATGGCGGCCGAGATGGAGTCGTGCCCGCAGCCCGCGCACAGGGTGGAGATGCGGCCTTCGTAGTCGCGCCGCGTGTAGCCCACCTTGTTGTGGGTCAGCGTGGGGTGGTGCAGCCGGGGCTTGGCGAGGTAGGTCATGCGGCCTCCTTGATCAACGCCTGGGCGCCTTGCAGATGGGTCTGAATCGCCTGGGTGATGAAGCGCGCCGTGATCGGCGTGCCGTCGTAGTGCATCACCTTGACGAGGCGCGCTGGGTCCACGCCCAGCTCGTTGACCAGCA
>JANJVG010000115.1 GCA_024710165.1 Burkholderiaceae bacterium | reverse complement strand
GACGCTTTTGTGAACAAGCGCAAGGCCCAGTTCACGCACCAGTGATTTTTCTTGTTATATAATTTGAGGCTTGCGGTGGTATAGCTCAGTTGGTTAGAGCGCAGCATTCATAATGCTGATGTCCCAGGTTCAAGTCCCGGTACCACCACCAAATTGAAAACCCACCATGGAAACACGGTGGGTTTTTCTTTGCCCGCACCACACTCCGCCCCGGCCCGCTTCAACCCGGACCCTGGCGTCGCCCCTCCCTACGTAACATCCACAAGCCACAGACCTGCGGCTTGGAGGACACTGTCCGGGGTCGTGCCACCCTCCCCGGGCGGCGCATGCCACCCACCAGTTGCCCGGCCCCATGCTTCACGGCAGGGGTCCAGCGGATTTTCCAGGAGATACCGTGTACAAAAATCTTTTCGTCCCCGTGGATGGTTCCGAACTGTCCCACCGCGCCATGGACGGCAGCATTGAACTGGCCCAGCAACTGGGCGCCACCATCACGGGGTTTGTCGTCGAACCCGATCTGCCGCTGTCGGTGATGAGCAACGACGCCCAGACCTCGGCCGAACGCATCCAGCGCCACGCATCGAAAAACGAAGCCCACGCCAAGTCCCTGCTCGACCAGTTTGCACAGCGCGCCCAAGCCGCCGGGGTGGGCTTCGTCGCATCGCATGTGACGGCCTATTCGGTGGACCAGGCCATCATGGACGAGGCCGAAAAAGCCGGTTGCGACATGATCGTGATGGTCACGCACGGCCGCGGCCCCATTGGTGAATTCGTGTTCGGCTCGCACACCAAGAGCATCATTGCGCGCAGCAAGCTGCCCGTGCTGGTACTGCACTGACGCACATCTGCACACAAAGGCCTCCCGCACCGGGAGGCCTTTTGTTTTGCGGCGCCCGTAGAATCGCGGCTTCAGCCCCTGGATGTACACCATGAACCGCTGCCAGCCCTCCCCCCTTCCCCTGCGCCCGCGCCGGGCCACGTTATGGCTGGCCGCGCTGTGCGCCGCTGCGGCCCTGACCGGTGCGCCCGCTGCGGCACAAGGCACCGTGCAGGGCTCGATGGGCGGCATGCGCAACTTCCCTGACGCAGCGCTGCGCGGCTCCCTGGTCATCACGGCAGCGTCTGAGGCCGAGATCAACGGCCGCACCGTGCGCATGGCGCCGGGCATGCGCCTGTTCAGCCCGCAGAACACGCTGGTGATGATGCACACCGTGCTGGGCCAGCAGTTCACCGTCAACTACCTGATCGAGAACAGCACCGGCATGCTGCTCACCGCCTGGATTCTGAGCAACGCCGAGGCGGCCCAGAAGCGCGCAGGCAGCGACAGCGTGCAGCGCAACTTCACCTTCGAATCCGACGCCACCCCGGCGCGCTGATTCTGCGCAGCCAGTCTGCGCCACCCCTGCCCGGACCGCTCCCAGGCGGGAGCCGCGCATGACGCCCCCCCCTTCTCTGAGAAATTGCCATGGCCAAAAAAGTCTTCATCAAAACCTTCGGCTGCCAGATGAACGAGTACGACTCGGACAAGATGCTGGACGTGATGCACGCCGCCGAGGGCTACGAAACCACGCAGGACCCCGAGGAAGCCGACCTGATCCTGTTCAACACCTGCTCGGTGCGCGAAAAAGCGCAGGAGAAGGTGTTTTCCGACCTGGGCCGCGTCAAGCACCTCAAGGAGCGCGGTGTGAAGATCGGCGTGGGCGGCTGCGTAGCCAGCCAGGAAGGCGCCGAAATCATCAAGCGCGCGCCCTATGTGGACATCGTCTTCGGTCCGCAGACCCTGCACCGCCTGCCCGAGCTGCTGCACGCGCGCCAGCAGCAGGACCGCCCGCAGGTGGACATCAGCTTTCCCGAGATCGAGAAGTTCGACCACCTGCCCCCCGCGCGCGTCGAAGGCGCCAGCGCCTTCGTCTCCATCATGGAAGGCTGCAGCAAGTACTGCAGTTACTGCGTGGTGCCCTACACGCGCGGCGAAGAGATGAGCCGCCCCTTCGACGACGTGCTGGTGGAAGTGGCGGGCCTGGCCGACCAGGGCGTGAAGGAGATCACCCTGCTGGGCCAGAACGTGAACGCCTACCGGGGCCCCATGGGCGACACCAGCGAAGTGGCCGACCTGGCCTTGCTGCTTGAATACGTGGCGGACGTCCCCGGCATCGAGCGCCTGCGCTTCACCACCAGCCACCCGAACGAATTCACGCCGCGTCTCATCGACGCCTATGCGCGCATCCCCAAGCTGGCCAACCACCTGCACCTGCCAGTACAGCACGGAGCCGACCGCATCCTCATGGCCATGAAGCGCGGCTACACGGCCATGGAGTACAAGAGCACGGTGCGCAAGCTCCGCGCCATCCGCCCCGACCTGGCCATGAGCAGCGACTTCATCGTCGGCTTCCCCGGCGAGACGGAAGAAGATTTTGCCAAGATGATGAAGCTCATCGACGACATCCATTTCGACAACTCGTTCAGCTTCATCTTCAGTCCACGCCCCGGCACGCCCGCCGCCAACCTGCACGACGACACGCCGCACGAAGTCAAGCTGCGCCGCCTGCACGAGCTGCAGGCCGTCATCAACGGCAACATCAAGCAGATCAGCGAAAGCCTGGTGGGCAAGGTGCAGCGCATTCTGGTCGAAGGCAGCTCCAAGCGCGATGGCGATGAGCTGATGGGCCGCACCGAATGCAACCGCGTGGTCAACTTTGCCGGCCAGCCACGACTGGTGGGGCAGATGGTCGACGTGACCATCACCGAGGCCAAGGCCTACACGCTGCGCGGCGAGGTGTTGACACGCGCCCCGGCCTGATGGTCAACTTCAAAAAAGTGAGCTGCTAGCGCATGTTCCATCAAGTTTTCAGAATGTTTTGCACCTGAACTTGTTGATATAAAAGCGCAAGCAGCTATCAATTAAAGAGCAGCCCACGGCACAGCGCCCACAAAAAAACCGGCTTCACGCCGGTTTTTGCTTTTGTTTTGATAGCTGTCGGCGCTTGCTGCACAAGCGCCAGAGGCCAAAAACGCTCAAAGATCAGAACGGCATCTTGGGCATGCCGCCGCCCAGGCCCTTCATGCCGCCCATCTTCTTCATCATCTTCATCAGGCCGCCGCCCTTCATCTTCTTCATCATGTCCTGCATCTGCTCGAACTCCTTGAGCAGGCGGTTGACTTCCTGCACCTGCACACCGGCACCGGCGGCAATGCGCTTCTTGCGCGTGGCCTTGATGAGTTCGGGCTTGCGGCGCTCCAGCGGCGTCATGCTCTGGATGATGCCTTCCTTGCGCTTGATGTCTTTTTCGGCCTTGTCCATGTCCACCTGGCCGGCCTTGGCGGTGAGCTGGGCGGGCAGTTTGTCCATGAGGCTCGACAGGCCACCCATCTGCTTCATCTGCTGGAGCTGACCGAGGAAGTCGCTCAGATCGAAGCCGTCACCACTCTTGACCTTGGCAGCGAGCTTCTGCGCCGCCTCCATGTCCACGCCCGCAGCCACCTGCTCGACCAGCGCCACGATGTCGCCCATGCCCAGGATGCGGCCCGCATGGCGCTCGGCGTCAAACACTTCCAGGCCGTCGATTTTCTCGGACACCCCGGCAAACTTGATCGGCGCGCCCGTGATCTGGCGCACCGACAGCGCCGCGCCGCCGCGCGAGTCGCCGTCCAGTTTTGTCAGGATGATGCCGGTCAGCGGCAGAGCTTCCTTGAAGGCCCGCGCGGTGTTGATGGCATCCTGGCCCTGCATGGCATCGACCACGAACAGGGTTTCAACCGGGTTCAGCGTGGCATGCAGGTCCTTGATTTCCTGCATCAGCACCTCGTCGATGGCCAGGCGGCCGGCCGTGTCTACCAGCAGCACGTCGAAGAAGTGCTTCTTGGCGTAGTCCAGCGCTCCAAGGGCGATGTCGCGCGGCTTCTGGTCGGGCGTGCTGGGGAACCACTCGGCGCCGGCCTGCTTGGTCACGGTCTTGAGCTGCTCGATGGCGGCGGGGCGGTACACGTCGCCCGAGACGGTCAGCACCTTCTTCTTGCGCTTTTCGATCAGGTGCTTGGCCAGCTTGGCCGTGGTGGTGGTCTTGCCCGCGCCCTGCAGGCCGGCCATCAGGATCACCGCCGGCGGCTGCGCGTTGAGATTGATGTCGACCACGCCCTCGCCCATGGTCGCGGCCAGTTCCTTGTTCACGATGCCCACCAGCGCCTGGCCGGGCTTCAGGCTGCCCAGTACCTCCTGGCCCAGGGCTTTTTCCTTCACGCGGGCGATGAAGTCGCGCACCACGGGCAGCGCCACGTCGGCCTCCAGCAGGGCCATGCGCACCTCGCGCAGCATGTCCTGCACATTGGCTTCGGTGATGCGGGCCTGGCCGCGCATCTCCTTGACGAGACGGGTGAGTT